>DATHBY010000257.1:0-1843 GCA_035295885.1 Allosphingosinicella sp. | reverse complement strand
CCGGGCAGCGGCGACGATATAGGCTTCGGGCATTCGAGGGGCTCCTGAGGTTCGGGCCGATGTAGGGCGTGGGGGGAGGGGGTGGCAAGGCGGCACCAATTCACTGGCGGGACAGGTCGCCTGGCGATAAGGAACCGTCATGGCCGACAATCCTTTCACGAAACATCCGGGCGACGTGGGCGAGAGCTATTCCGAGCATTTCGGAGTGGCGGTGCGCTTCGGGCTCCGGATGATCGCGGGCGGCCTCGGCTGCCTCGTCCACGCGGTGTTCCCCTTCCTGTGCGAGCGGACCGGAAGCGAGACGGTGCGCGACCTCAACGCCAAGCTGGGCAAAAGGGCCGACAAGCCCAATTGGGAGCGGCACCCGATCATCTGAGGGGGTGACCGGGAGAGGGGCTCGTGCTGACGCTCGAAACCTGGTTCGTCGCGGCGCACGCCGTCGCTTTCGCGGGCTGGGCCGCCCTGTTCGCACTGCCGTGGATCGGCCGCCGCCGGGCGGTGCTTGCGGCGCGATGGGCGGCGGTTCCGCTTTGTCTTCTTTATCTCCTCTTTCTGCTTACGCATCTGAAGGCGATCCCGGCGACGTCCTGCCGGACTTGATCCGGCATCCATGATCAGCGGGGCGGGAAACCTCGCCGGACGGTGTTGCTGGATTCCGGCCTTCGCCGGAATGACGGATGATGAGAATTCGGCGCCGAACTCGCCGGAACCCGCGAGGCGCCCGTTCGTTCCATGTCCATCGGTCGAAAAAGCGCAACTGCCGCCCGCGAGGGCGGATATGGGGGCGTCCCCGTTTCGGCCGGGGCGCCCCTGTTCTCGCCGGCGGCGGTCGAGGAGAGGAACCATGGCGGTTCAAGAGACTTACGCGTCGCCGCATGAGGCGATCCCCGAGGAGCAGGCGACGGACTTTGCACATGAGCTGATCTCGTCGCGGCGAGTCGAGGGGACCGCGGTCTACAGCGAGTCGGGCGAGAAGCTGGGCACGGTCCACAGCGTCATGATCGGCAAGCGCAGCGGCCAGGTCGCCTATGCGGTGCTGTCGGCGGGCGGCTGGCTCGGAATCGGCGCCCATGTCCACCCGATCCCGTGGGAGCTGCTGACGTACGACGTCGACCGCGACGGCTATGTGGTGTCGATCTCGCGCGAGCGGCTCGACGCTGCTCCCTCGATGACGCTCGACGAGACGGACCGGCCGATCGGCCGCGATTATCAGGAGCGGGTGAGCTCCTATTGGGGGACTTTGCCCTGGTGGGGGCTGTAGGGGTCAGCCCCAGGCGATGAAGGGGGGATTGAGGAAGCGTTCGGCGATCTTGCCGTAGGCGAGGGGGCCGGTTTCGCGGCCGCTTTCGTCGAGCGCCATGACCCGGCCGCCGGCGGCTTCGAGGATCGCCTGGCCGGCGGCGGTGTCCCATTCGGCGGTCTGCCCGTGGCGCGGATAGACGTCGGCCGTTCCTTCGGCGACGAGGCAGAATTTGAGCGACGAGCTCGAGGCGACGAAGTCGGCGATGCCCAGATGGGCGCTTTTCTCCGCGGTGCCGTGGGAGGCGTGGCTTCGGCTGCCGACGGCGGTGAGGCCCGAAGCGGGGCGCGGGCGCGGGCGGATCGGCTCGGCTCCGCCGCCGTCCCGGACCCGGAAGGCCCCTTCGCCGCGGGCGCCGAAATAGAGGAGCTTCGGATCGGGCGCGTAGATCACTCCGGCGACCGGGCTTCCGTCCTCGATCAGGCCGATATTGACGGTGAATTCGCCGTTGCGCTGGACGAAGCCGCGAGTGCCGTCGAGCGGATCGACGCAGAAGAAGCGGCGGCCGAGCCGGGGGATCCGGCCGGCCGCGGCCTCCTCCTC
>DATHBY010000256.1:0-5153 GCA_035295885.1 Allosphingosinicella sp. | reverse complement strand
TAGCAGTCCCGCAACGGGTCGTCCGGAGCCACCCCGGAGCGTTCGCAAAGCTGCTCCCAGCGATAGGCCATGGCGCCCGGGAGCCCGTCGTCGGGAGCTTTGGCCAGTCGGGCCAGCCAGACGGCCGCGCGGCGCAGCTCTTCGCGATCCGTGATCGGCTGCTTCTCGGCCAGCGCGGCGAAAATCTGGTAGTCGGCCGGGCGAGTCGCCGGGAACAGCCGCATGAGATGGCGGAACCGGTATTGGCGCAGGTCGCGGACGAACAGGGCGGAATGGCGGACGTGGGCCTGATCGGCGTGGGTTCGGTGGCGGAGCACGATCTCCTGGACGTTGCCGAGGCGGGCGCCGGCGGCGACGACGCGGACCTGCCATTCATAATCCTCATGGCTGGCGCGCTGGAGATAGGGATGCGCGCGCATCAGCTCCGCCCGGGCGAGCAGGGTCGGGTGCAGGATTCCGACCCGGAACAGCAATTCGCGCTCGACGCCTTCCGGCGTCGCCGGGTACCAGTAGAGCCGCTCGTCGCTTCCGAACGACCGGGCGTGGCCGCCGCAGGCGTCGAGGCCCTGCTCCTGGAGGAAGGCGATCTCGAGCTCGATCCGGTGGGGAAGGGCGATGTCGTCTCCGTCCATTCGGGCGATATACGGCCCCAGTGCGATCTCGATGCCCGCATTGGCGGCGCGCGCGCTGCTCGTCGAACCTTCGAGGCGCTCCAGAAAGAGCGTTCGGACCCGCCCGTCCCGGGCGGCGGCTCCGGCGGCGATGTCGCGGCTCTCGTCGCTTGAGCCGTCGTCGACGATTATCAGCTCGAGCTCCCGGTGAGTCTGGCCGAGCACGGAATCCACCGCTTCCGCCAGAAACGGCGCGGCATTGAGGACCGGCATGACGACGGAGACCAGGATCATGCCCCGTCGCCCTTGCGCCAGTAGACGCCCGAATAATCGGCCCAACGGATCGGCTCCTCGACTCCGCGCCGCTGGCGGAAGTCGTCGACCGCGTCCCGGCAGGATCTAAGGTCGCCATATTCGTCGACGATGACGAAACCGCCCGGGGACACCCGGTCGTAGAGAAGATCCAGGCACTGCTTCGTCGAGCTGTAGAGATCGAGGTCGATGCGCAGGATGGCGAGCGGACCGGTGGGCGCCGAAGGCAGGGTGTCGGCGAGCCAGCCCGGCAGGAAGCGGACGTTCGCGTCGAGCAGGCCGTAGCGCCGGAAATGCTCCCGAACCGCGCCTTCGGAGCAGGCCAGCCAAGGCTGCCGGCCTTCTTCGAAGTGGAGCCCGTAACCGGCGTCCGCGGGCATGTCGGAAGGCGGCACTCCTTCGAACGAGTCCACCACCCAGGTCCGCCGCTCCGAAGCTCCGTGAGCCACCTGCAGAGCCCGCATGAAGATGGCCGCTCCGCCTTTGCAGACCCCGGCTTCGAGAAAGTCTCCGGGAACGCCTTCGGCGATAACCTCCTCGGCGCACCGCTCGATATTGGCGAGGCGGAAGAGGCCGATCATGGTGTAGGGGAAGCGGATCGGCGCCGTGCCCTGCTGCTTGGCCGTCATCAGCCTCGCATATTCTTCAGGCTGCCGCTCGGCTATGTCCCGGTGGAAACGTTGGAGCGCTATGCCGGACAGCCCCTCGGCGCCCTGCTGCAGATGCTGGATCTGAAGCTCGAGCTCCGGATAGAGCGTGTTGGCGAGCGAGCGCTTGAGCAGGGACAGATAGCGGTAACGGATCGGATCCGGGCGGGGACCGGGAACCACCGCCGCCAGGCCAAGCCGAAGGAACTCGGACAGGGTTGCGGCGACATCCGCGCGAATCAACTCGGCCGGTGCCTCGAATTCGGCGCGGAGCGCGCCGGCGATGTCGTCGATGCTCGAGGGATATTCGATCGCCTCCCAAATCCGCCGCGCGGTGCCGCTCAAGACGACCGACTCCCGCGTTGCCGGCGAGTGGAGATAGAGAGACGCTTCCGCCACCGCCGCCTGCACGGCGACGGCCCGGAACGGAATATCGTGTCTCAATGCGCTGGCCGGCGATCGGTCAGGGACGAGGCGGCCTCCCGAACCCGATCAGGAATAGACGCCGTAATCGATGCCACCGACAGGTCCGCCGAAGGCTTCAGCGCTGCGACCCGGAGCGATCTCGACCTGCGGGCTGATCCAGGGGCGCTTCCCGGAATTCGCCGTCTGGGCGGCGTCCACGCGTGCTTTGTCTGTCACAAGCCCTCCACAATCTATGCTAAGCCATGGCGATAGGGCGTTAACCGGCCGCAGGCAACGCCGATCTTCCCAGGTTAATCGGGGCCGTCTGCCCGGCGGATGAAATGGCCGGCCGAAATGCCGCGGAGCAAGGCGAGGCGGTAATGCGCATGCGCCTCGTTCGAATCCCAGTCCCGCACCGCCGGTGCTTCCAGCAGGGCGGTCATCCGCGCGATGTCGAGAAGCCGGGCGGCGGCGGGGGCGGCGGCGATCCGGTCCACCTCCCGCCGGACGTTGTCCCAATCGGCGAGAAGCCCCTCATGCCAGTCGGCGCCCTGCAGACCCTTGCGGGTCTCGTTGACCACGAGGGGCGGAAGCCTGTCGGCCAGCACCCGCCGGGCGAGCGCGCGCGGCACTCCGTCGGCCAGGTAGATCTCGCCCGGGATCGACAGGCAAAGCTCGACCAGCCGCCGGTCGCCCGTCGGATCGCGCACGTCGAGCCCCCAGCCGGCGAGCGCGCCCTTGTGGAAATTGCCGAACTCCGCTCCGGCGAGGGCGGAGAGCCGGACTCCGATCCCCCACTCGCGGCCCGAAGTCGCCTGGGCGAGACGGCGCGCCAGCCGAGTTGCGGCGGCCTCGCCGAGCGCGGGATTGAGGAGGCTGGTTTCGCCCGCCCCCGCACCGACGCGCCGGCCGCGCAAGCGATTGACGAGCCGAAACAGCCGGGGCGGAAGGAAAGGCCACAGGGTGTGGGCGGCGACGCTTTCGAGGCGGGTGCCGCGGCGCCGGAGCGCCGAACCCTCGCGGGCGACGCGGATCAGCCTGCCGCTGGCGAGCAGGTCCGGCAGCACATCCAGGCCGGTGTGACTGAAGGTGAAGTTGCCGACCTGGCCGGTCAGCAGCACCCTGTGTCCCCGCTCGCGTGCCGAATCCGCGATCGCCTCCCCCCAGACGAAATTGCAGAGGTTGAGGACCGGCGCCTGGTAGAGATCGAAGGAGCGGTCGAGGGCCCCGATCGGCGACCGGCCGCCGGTGCGGACCAGGACATGGTTCATGTTCGGATAGAGGGAGGCGACGGCGGCCGCGTGGCCGGCTTCGTCCACGAAGCGGCCGCGCGGGTCCGGCCGGCTTCCGCCAGGGACGGAGGTGAAGGCGGTCACTTCGGCGCCGGGCGGAAGCAGCCGCGCCGCCGTCGCCGCCACCGCGCCGCTGTCGAGGCCCCCGCTCAGATGCGCGGCGACGCCGCCCCCGGCGCCGCGCAGCCGAGCCTTCACCGCCCGGTCGAGCGCCTCGCGCACGGCCTCGACATAGTCCCCGGGCCGGGCGAGCCGGAGCGGCCCGGCGGCGAAGGACCAGTGGCGGCTGGAGGTCATCGCGCTTCGGGTGAAGACGCAGGTCTCGCCGGGAGAGACACGCTCGACGCCGCGAAAATGGCTGTGCCTCCCCTCGGGGAGCATCAGCGCCAGGAAGTCGAGAATGCCCGTCTCGTCGGCGGCGCGAGGGACTTCGGGCAGCGCGAACAGCCCGCCCGGCATCGAGGCGAAGGCGAGGAAGCCGGGGGCGCGATGGAAATGGAGCGGCCGCTGGCCCAGGAAATCGCGAGCGAGCAGCAGGCGCTCGCGTTCGCGGTCCCACAAGGCCAAAGCGAAATCGCCCTCCAGCCGGCCAATCGCCTGCTCCTCCCAGCGCTCGACGGCGCTCATCGCCACCATGGCATCGGGCAGCCCGGCAAGCCGGTCGGCCGAGAGGCCGAGCTCGTCGCCGAGCTCATCGCGATTGTCGAGCCTGAGGTCCGCGACGAGCGTCCAGCGGCCGCCGCCTCCGACGACCGGAGCAGTCTCCAGCGCGTCTTCCGCCAGGATGCGCCACGGCCGCTTGCCGAGCGCGAGATCGCCTTCGGACGCGACGATCGGCGGCTCGGGGCCGTAGCGAGCCTGCGCGTCCAGCATCCGCCGGCAGCGGGCGAGGGGCTCATGGCGGCCGCCGATCGACCAGAATCCCGCCAGCGCCGTCATCGCCCGCGAGCCTAGGGGCTCGAGCGCCGGGTCTCAACCGCCGAGCGCGGAAACCGGTGAGCGCCTCAGGGACGGTCCGGCTTCGGACCGGCGAGGACGGCGGGGAGGCAGAAGGGCTGGCGGGCCACGGACGGGCCCCTCGGAACGAGCAGATCGCGAACGATTCCGCCGCGGCGCTCGCAGTCGGCGAGGGGGATTTCGTAATGGACGATCCGGCGGGTGTAAGCGGGGCAGACGTCGCCGCAGGGATGGACGGCGACGACGGGGAGGCCGCGGTGCCGGCCCAGCGGCACCCGCTTGAACATCATCGCCCTTTTGTCGAACGCGGCGGCGGCATAGGCTTTGAGGTGGGCGTCGGTCAGCGGGCGCAGCGGAGCGGGCCGCTCCGCGCAGGCGAGGGCAGCCGTCGCGGCGGCGAGGGAAAGGCCGGCGGCGGCGAGGGCGATCGGGGACGGCATGGCGCGCTCCTTCCTGAACTTGCTGGGCGGCCGGATCGTTACGGCGCCGTAGCTGAACGGCCGCTTATCGCTCTGCCTCCCGCCCTTATTGGGTGTTGGCGGGCTCGGCCGCTCCATTTGCAGAGACGTTGCCGGCGATCTGGTTGAGAAGCGCATCGGCCTCGTTCTCGAGCGGCGCTGCCTGGAGGTCGACGTCCCTCTCGGCCTCCGCCTCGATCTGGTTGGCGCGCTCCTCGAGCTGGCGCGACATGTTCTCGGCCTTGGACTGGACGTTCTCGGGCTCGGGTTCGCAGGCGGCGAGGAGGATGAGCGGGGGGAGGAGGAGGGCGCGCATGTGCACGCCTTACGCCATTCCCGCGCAAGCGGGAATCCACCATCCGTCATCCCGGCGAAAGCCGGCATCTCAGGGAGGAAAAGCTTCGGCGGGTCTCGACGGTCTGGCTTTCGCCGGGATGACGATGTAAAAGTGGGGAGCTTCTGTTGCCCGGT
>DATHBY010000255.1:0-1628 GCA_035295885.1 Allosphingosinicella sp. | reverse complement strand
GTAGTCCACTGGCCAATTCTAATCGCAAAGCGAAAGTCAGGCCAGAGGATTGATTGAAAGCCAGTGCCCGGCTCAGTGAGGTCACCCCCGCCCCGTGGACACCCGCCGCTCCACCGCGTCGATCGCCGCGGCGATCGCCTCGTCCACCCCCATCCCGCTGGTATCGAGAAGCACCGCATCCTCCGCTTGCACCAGCGGCGCCGTGGCCCGGCCCATGTCGCGTTCGTCGCGGGCCCTGATGTCGAGGAGGACGTCGTCGTAATGGACGTCGAGGCCCATGCGGGTCAGCTCCTCGAAGCGGCGGCGGGCGCGGACCTCGGGGCTCGCGGTGACGAACAGCTTGGCGTCGGCGTCCGGAGCGATGATCGTTCCGATGTCGCGGCCATCGAGCACCGCGCCGCCTTCCTGAGCGGCGAAATCGCGCTGCCGTTCGGCCAGGGCCGCCCGCACCATCGGGTAAGCGGAGATTCGCGAGGCGATTCCGCCGGCCGCCTCGCTCTTGAGATCGGGATCCTCGAAATCGGTCTGAGAGAAGTCGCAGGCGCGGGCGGCGGCGAACTCGCTTTCGGGATCGCCGCCGAAGCGAAGCAGGTTGAGAGCGACAGCCCGGTAGAGCAGGCCGGTGTCCATGTGGGGCAGCCGGTAGTGGCGGGCGAGCGCCTTGGCGATCGTGCCCTTGCCGCTCGCGGCGGGACCGTCGACTGCGATGATCATCGGGCGAGCCCCTCGAGCAAGGCGGCGAAGCCGGGGAAGCTGGTGTCGGCGGCGGACATGCCGGCGACCGTTACCGGCTGATTGGAGTGGAGACCAGCCACGGCGAAACTCATCGCGATCCGGTGGTCGAGGCGCGGGTCGATCGCCGCTCCGCCGGGCAGGGGATCGCCGCCGGTGCCGGCGACGCGGAGCCCGTCGCCCGTCTCCGCGGCCCGGGCGCCGATCGCCCGAAGCCCAGCGGCCATTGCGGCGAGGCGGTCGGATTCCTTGAAGCGGAGCTCGCCGAGCCCGCTCGTTCGAGTCGTCCCCTCGGCGAAGGCGGCGGCGACGAAGAAGATCGGGAATTCGTCGATCATCCGGGGGGCGATTTCGGGCGGGACGTCGATTCCGCGAAGCGCGGAGTGGCGGATTGTGAGATCGGCGACCGGCTCACCGCCGGCCTCGCTCCGGTTCGAGACGGCGATGTCGCCGCCCATCTCCCGGAGCATGTCGAACAGGCCGGTTCGCGACAGGTTCATTCCCACGCCCTCGATCCGGATCTCCGAGCCCGGGACGAGCAGGGCCGCGACCGCGAGGAAGGCCGCGGCGGAGGGGTCGCCCGGGACGGCCAAAGCCTGCGGTCGAAGCTGCGCCTCGCCGCGGAGCAGGATCTCCCCGCCCTCGACGGCGATGTCTGCGCCGAACAGTCTCAGCAGGCGCTCGCTATGGTCGCGGGTCGGAACCGGCTCGACGATCCGGGTGAGGCCGGGAATGTTGAGCGCGGCCAGGAGGAGGGCGGATTTCACCTGGGCGGAGGGTACCTCCATGAGGTGGGTGCGCGCAATTGCGGGGCACAGGCCGCGAACGATCAGCGGCACCCGGCCGCCGGGGGCCGGATCCACCTCGGCCCCGATCCGCCGAAGCGGCGCCGCCAC
>DATHBY010000254.1:0-2657 GCA_035295885.1 Allosphingosinicella sp. | reverse complement strand
CGATAAACAGCAAGGGGCATGTCAAAATGGGGAACAGCCTGAAATCCGCGACTTTCCTGATCGAAAGCCGCCTTGCCGACGCCGCCATGGGCGATCCGGACGCGCTCTACGAGCTGGGCGTCGCCTATTCGACCGGGACCCACGGCCTCGATATCGACCTGATCGAGGCCCATAAATGGTTCAACCTCGCCGCCCTCAACGGAAGCGAGCGCGGCCAGGAGTGCCGGGCCGAGATCTCCGAGGAGATGACCGCCCGCGAGATCGCCGAAGCCCAGCGCCAGGCGCGGGCGTGGCTTTGCGACACGATGGTGAGACGGGCGGCGTGACGACCGGCTGACTTCCGCCCCGATACGACAAAGCCGCGCGCCGGTCGGGCGGTCACCCAAGCCGGGTCCACCTCTCAGTCAATTTGGTCTCCATCAGTTGCCGCAGCGTTTCGCTGGTGAAATAAGGCTGGCTGCTCGCGGCCAGGTATTCGGCCTGCCGACGATAGTCTTCCGGCCCGGAATGGGCGGCGACGTGATCGGAAACCGTGCTCATATACAGGAAGTTTTGATCGTTATCGCTCATCGCCGGGTCGAAGAACAAAGCCCGGCTCAGAGCATGGTCGGCCCGCTCTTTGGACTCGTCTCCGACGAACTTTCGATGTTTTTCGGGATTCTCCTGGATAGCCTGGAGCATTAGCCCGGCCGTGGCTTCGAACGACTCCCGATCCTTCGGCCGCGCCCCGAAGCCCATGTAGGCGCCCATGGCGGAAATGGCGGGACTGAGCACCCTGATCTGAGCGCATCCCTGCTCCAGCGCTTCGAGCGCCAGCTGATGGAGAAGCATTGCCCCGAGGCCGAGACCGGACGGATGGGACTCGAAGGAGCTGAGCCACAATTCGGCCTCCCCGCTGGCGCCCGCTTCGTATTCGATCCGGCCCTTGAACGATCCTTCCCACGGCTTGTCCCGCGTGAGATCGACGATCTCGATTAGCCCTTCGCCGCCGCTTTCGATACCGACCCGAAGCACCGCGTCCCGGATCGGCGCCTTCGAATCATAACGGGCTTTCAGGTCCGGCGGCTCGGCCTGCCCGGCTTCCTTCTCTTCGGCGGACGTGGCTTTCGAGGCGGTCCCCTGCTTGTTGCCGAGCTGGATGGCGGCTGCCGCCGGGACGGAGCCGCTCCGGATGCCTTCCGCCAGCTGCGCCGAGTATGGGCCGGCGGCAGCGTCGCCAAGCTGTGCCGCCCGGGCGCCCATGAGGTCGGCTTCCTGCTCGAGCGCCGGATCGTCGTTTATCCCCTCCCCCTTGCGCTGGAGAGTCGGCCTGACCCGGCCCTGCTTCTGCTGGACGACGTGCCAGGCTTCGTGGGGGAGGTAACGCTCCTGCCCGGGGGCGAGGTGGATTTCGCTGCCCCTGGTGAAGGCGAAAGCTCCGAGCCGGTCGGGCTGGGACGAATTGGAGTGGACCCGGACGTCATCGAGCGACCACCCGCTTAGCGCCTCAATGCTCCGCTTGAGCCGCGCCGGCAGGCCGCCGGCGTTCGGCTGCTCCGGTCTCGCCGGGCCTTCGGCCAGGCCAAATCGCGGCGAGACCGGCGCGAAGCCGTGACGCGAAGCCGCCCGGACCGCGGCGCGCTGCAGCGGGTCTCTGGCACGGGGAACAGGGTCGGGTGACCTGGACTGCGGCAAGCGCTTCATCGTCACGGACCTCCGACTGCGACCTGACTAGCCGATCCCCGCGATTCCGCAAGGAATCAGGGGGTGGGCGTCCGCAGGCCGTCGCGGTAGCGCTCGAACCAGGCGAGGATCGCCGCGGCCTTGGCTCCCGCCTGCGACGGCCGAGCCGCGAGGCCGCCATGGCTCGCGCCGGGCACCCTGACCAGCGCGGTCGGAACGCCCCTGAGCTGAAGCGCCGTATAATATTGCTCCGCCTCGCTGGGCGGAGTGCGGTAATCCTGGCTTCCGACGAGGACCAGGGTCGGGGTCTTGACGTTGCCGACCAGCGACAGCGGCGAACGGGCCCAGTAAGCGGGCTGGTCCTCCCACGGAAACTTCCCGAACCAGTAGCGCGAGAAGTAGCCGGGGACGTCCGCCGTCAGCACCTGGCTGGTCATGTTGACGACCGGCTTCTGGGTGGCGGCCGCGTTGAACCGGTCCGTCTTGCCGACGATCCAGGCGGTGAGCACTCCGCCGCCGGAGCCGCCGGTGACGAAGAGCCTGTCCGGATCGGCGAAACCGCCGGCGACGGCGGCGTCGACGGCGGCGATCAGATCGTCATAGTCCCGGCCGGGATAGGCGCGGTGGATCTGGTTGGCGAAGTCCTCGCCATAGGAGGTGGAGCCGCGCGGATTGACCGACAGCACCGCATAGCCGGCGGCGGCGTAGAGCTGGTTGTCGGTTGAGAAATGCGGCCCATAGGCGGCGAAGGGACCGCCGTGGATTTCGAGGATCAGCGGCACTCGCCGGCCCTCCGTCCAGGCCGGCGGAAGGGTCAGCCAGCCCTCGATCTCGCGATTGTCGAACGACCTGGCGGTGATCCGGCGAACCTCGCCCAGCCGCTTGCCGTCGAGCAGCTCGCCGTTGAGCCGGGTCAGCTGGCGCCGGGTGCCGCCTCGCACCAGCGCCACGTCGGGCGGGCGTGTCGCGCTGCCGCTCATGATCGCCACCGAGCC
>DATHBY010000253.1:0-7706 GCA_035295885.1 Allosphingosinicella sp. | reverse complement strand
AACCCGCGTACCGGGGAGCCCATGCAGATCAAGGAATCGACCCAGCCCAAGTTCAAGGCGGGCAAGGTGCTGAAGGATTCAGTGGGACGCTAACCCGCCATTCCCGCGAAAGCGGGAATCCATCGGGCGGTAAAGCGGCGCCGAAGCTTCATGGATTCCCGCTTTCGCGGGAATCGCGGATGGCTGGACAGTGCGCGCGAGCGTTACTAAGTGGCGCCTTCCGAACGGCGTGGGCGCGTAGCTCAGTGGTAGAGCACACCCTTCACACGGGTGGGGTCGTAGGTTCAATCCCTACCGCGCCCACCACGCCGCCCCCGGCGACCCTACTGCCCTTCGAGCGGCGGCTTTTGACCGTTCGAGCCCGGAACGCCGAGCGCTTGCGCGGCCCGCTCCACATCCTCGTCGCTCGGCGCCTCCGGAAGCTCCTCGCCGGGGCCGCGGGCGTCGTCGGGGATTCCTGGGCCGGTGCCGGCGATGCTTTCGTTTCGCGCCCGCTCGTTGGGGCCGGTGCTGATCTTCGCCTTATCGTCCATGCCGACGTCTCCTCGCCTGTGCTAATGACGGCGCTGCAAGGAGGTTCCCGGGATGGGCGAAGCGAGCGATTCGGTACTGCGGGAGCTGCGGGCTTTCGGCCTCACCTATCCCGGCGCCCATTCCAAATCGCCCTGGCCCGAGCATGACGACCTTGCCGTCAACGACAAGACCTTCGCCTATCTCCCGGTGGCGGGTCGGCCGTTCAGCCTCTCGGTGAAGCTCCCCTACACGGGCGAGGTGGCGCTCGATCTCCCCTACGCCAAGCCGACCGCCTACGGCCTCGGCAAGTCGGGCTGGGTCAGCTTCGAGCCTTCGGAGGCCGAAATACCGAGCCTCGATCAGCACAAGGACTGGATCGACGAAAGCTACCGGGCCCAGGCGCCGAAGAAGCTGGTCAAGGAACTGGACTCGCGCTGACGTCGCCCCAGCGCAGGCTGGGGCCCGGCGGGTGAAAATCTCGGACCTCTTCACCCTCTGAGGTCCCAGCCTTCGCCGGGACGACGGTTCAGGCCATCGCCTCCGCCACGATCTCGTACGAGCGCAGCCGCGCCCGGTGGTCGTAGATCTGCGACGTGATCATCAGCTCGTCCGCTCCGGTCCGCTCCGCGAACGCCTCGATCGCCGCCGTCACCGTCGGGGAATCGCCGACGGCGGAGCAAGTGAGGACCTGGTCGAGCATTGCCCGCGCCTGCGGCGCAAGAGTGTCGGCAAAATTGGGGACGGGCGGCGGCAGCTTGGCGGGCCTGCCGCTGCGCAGGTTGACGAAGGCCTGCTGCACCGAGGTGGCGAGGAGCTGCGCTTCCTCCGCGGTCTCCGCCGCGAAGGCGTTGAAGCCCAGCATCACATAGGGGCGGTCGAGCTGCGCCGAGGGCTGGAAGCGCTCGCGATAGACCCGGATCGCCTCCATCATCAGCGCCGGCGCGAAATGGGAGGCGAAGGCGTAGGGGAGGCCGAGCATCGCCGCCAGCTGCGCCCCGAACAGGCTGGAGCCGAGGATCCAGACCGGGATGTCCAGCCCTTCGCCCGGTATGGCGCGGACGGCGCCGCCTTCCTGCGGCCGGAAATAGCTCATCAGCTCGACGACGTCCGTGGGAAACTGATTCTCGTCGGAGGCGAGGTTGCGCCGCAAGGCGAAAGCGGCGGCCCGGTCGGTTCCGGGCGCCCGGCCGAGGCCGAGGTCCACTCGCCCGGGGAAGAGAGATTCGAGAGTGCCGAACTGCTCGGCGATGACCAGCGGCGCATGGTTGGGCAGCATCACTCCGCCGGCGCCGATTCGGATCGTCGAAGTTCCGGAGCCGACGAAAGCGAGCGCGACGGCAGTCGCGGCGCTGGCGATGCCGGGCATCGAATGATGCTCGGCCATCCAGAAGCGGCGGTAGCCGAGCCGCTCGGCCGCCTGAGCGAGCTCGAGCGAGTTGCGCAGCGCCCGGCCGGCGTCGGCGCCTTCCGGAACCGGGGCGAGATCGAGGACGGCGAGGGGGGTCATGCGGGGGAGATAGGCACGAGGTCATCCCGGCGAAAGCCGGGACCGCCGGGAGACCCGCCGAGACTTCTCGACCCGAGGTCCCGGCTAGCGCCGGGATGACGGGACGTTCCCCAGCCTCTAGGGCGTCCGCCATGCTTCAGCGGAGCCCTGAGACCCGCGGCCTCTGGCGCGACGAGATTCGCGCGACGGTGGCGCTCGCCTGGCCGCTGATCCTAACCAACATCGCCCAGGCGCTGATCCACGTCACCGACGTCGTCCTGCTCGGCTGGGCGGGGCCGTCGGTGCTCGCCGCGGGGACGCTGGGGGTGAACGTCTATTTCGCCTTCCTGATCTTCGGGATCGGGCTCGTCACCGCGACCGCTCCGATGATCGCAAAGGAGCTTGGCGAGCGGCGCCACAGCGTGCGTGACGTCCGCCGCACCGTGCGCCAGGGCATGTGGGCCGCGGTCGCTCTTACTTTGCCGGTGTGGGCAATATTGTGGTTCAGCGGCTCCATCCTCGTCGCCATCGGCCAGGATCCCGCGCTCGCCGCCGACGCCGAGAGCTTCGTCAGGGCGCTGCAATGGGGCTTCCTCCCTTACCTCTGGTACCTCGTGCTCCGCTCCTTCATCTCGGCGCTCGAAAAGCCGCTCTGGTCGTTCGTCGTCGGGGTCGTGGCGGTCCTGTTCAACGGCATCGTCAATTACGGCCTGATCTTCGGCCATTTCGGCCTTCCCAAGCTCGGCCTGGTCGGCGCCGGAATGGGCAGCGCGATGGCGAACACGATCATGTTCCTGGGCATGGCTCTGGTCGTCCTTATGCACCGGCAGTTCCGGCGCTTCCATCTGTTCGGCCATTTCTGGCGGGCCGACTGGCAGCGTTTCCGCGAGGTCTGGCGGCTCGGCCTGCCGATCGCGGTCACTCTGGCGCTGGAGATCACCATCTTTAACGCGGCCGTCTTCCTGATGGGCCTGATCGGCGCCGAGTCGATCGCCGCCCACGCCATCGCCATCCAGCTCGCGGCGCTGAGCTTCATGGTTCCTATGGGCCTGTCGCAGGCGGCCACCGTTCGGGTCGGACTCGCCTTCGGGCGCCGCGACCGGGCCGGGATCGCCCGCGCCGGCTGGACCGCCTTCGCGCTCGGTACCGGGTTCATGTCGCTGACGGGCTTGGTCATGCTCGCCTTCCCCTACGCCTTGGTGACGATGTTCCTAGATCCCGCGCTTCCCGCCAATGAAGCCGTCATCCCCCTCGCCGTCTCGTTCCTCGTCGTCGCCGCATTCTTCCAGATATTCGACGGGGCGCAGGTGGTCGCCGCCGGAATGCTGCGCGGGCTCCAGGACACCAAGGTGCCGATGATCTACGCCGCTTTGGGCTATTGGGTGATCGGCCTCGCGACCGGAGTCGGACTCGGTTTCGGCCTCGGCTGGCAGGGCGTGGGGATCTGGATCGGACTCGCCGCCGGCCTCGCCGCGGTCGCCGTCATGCTTCTTGCCCGCTGGATCCGGCGCGAGCGGCTCGGGCTTGCCGATTGGTGATCCGTGCCTTGACGCATCCGCGCCCCGGCCCCTATGTGCCCGCCGCACCTTCAGGCGCTTGCGGCGATCGTAGCTCAGCTGGTTAGAGCATCGGTTTGTGGTACCGAGGGTCGCGGGTTCAAGTCCCGTCGATCGCCCCACCGCGCCTCCCATTTCAGGACCCTGACATGCAAGCCCCGTGGGATTATCCCGATTTCGACGATCATGAGATCGTCCACTTCGTCACGGACCGCGACAGCGGCCTGTGCGCCATCATCGCCGTCCATTCGACCTATCTCGGCCCAGCCGGCGGCGGAGTGCGCTTCTGGCATTATGCCGATCCGGGCGAGGCGGTGCGCGACGCCCTGCGCCTGTCGCGCGGGATGAGCTTCAAGAACGCCATGGCCGGCCTTCCGCTCGGCGGCGGCAAGGCCGTGATCCTGGCCAATGAGGGCCGCACCAAGACTCCCGAGATGCTTACCGCCTACGGGCGCGCCGTCGAGGGCCTGGGCGGGCGCTACGTGACCGCGGAGGACGTCGGCATGAGCGTCGCCGACATGGTCGCGCTGTCGAAGGAGACGAGCCACGTCGCCGGCCTGCCGGTGGCGGAGGGCAATGTCGGGGGGGACCCCGGTCCCCACACCAGCTACGGAGTCTTCCTCGGAGTCAGGGCGGCGGTGAAGCGGGCGCTCGGCAAGGACAGCCTCGCCGGGGTCCATATCGCCATCCAGGGCGCCGGCAGCGTCGCTTCAGGCCTGGCCCGCAGGGCGGCGGCGGAAGGCGCGCGCATCACCTTGGCCGATATCGACCGCGGCCGCGCCGAAGCTCTTGCCAGCGAGGTCGGAGGCGAGGCCGCCGCGCCGGAGGCGATCATGACCCTGGAAGCCGACGTGCTCAGCCCCAACGCGCTCGGCGCGATCCTGACCGCCGAATCGATCGCGGCGCTCAAGGTGCCGATCGTCGCGGGCGGGGCCAACAACCAGCTGGCCACGCCCGAGGACGGCCAGCTCATCCACCAGCGCGGAATCCTCTACGCCCCGGATTACGTCATCAACGCCGGCGGAATCATCAACGTCTCGACGGAATATCTGAAGGACGGCGACCGGGAGACGGTGCGTGGCCGGATCGAGCAGATTCCGGTGCGCTTAGAGCAGATCTGGTCGGAAAGCGCCGCCACCGGCCGCAACCCGGCCGAGGTCGCCGACGTCATGGCGATGCGGCTGATCGGGCGAGCCTAAAGCAGCGGCGCCTGGCGCGCCGCTTCGCGCCCCAGCCTGTGCTCCCGGTACAAGGTGTATAGCCCGCTGGCGATGATGATGGCGGCCCCGATCCACGTCGTCGGGGCCGGCTCGTCGGCGAAGATCAGCCAGCCCAGCATCACCGCCCACAGCAACTGCGAGTAATCGAACGGAACGACCGCCGGCACCGGGGCGAATCGAAGCGAAGCGGTGAGCAGCAGCTGGGCGATCCCGCCGAAGCTGCCGAGGGCGAACAGGATCAGCCACTCGCGCCCGTCATGGGCGCGGCCGTAGAACGGCATCAGAGCGCCGACCGCGACGAGTGCCAGCAACGAGAACCACAGCACGATCGTCTGGGTGCTCTCCGTCCTGCCGATCTGGCGGATGGTGATGGTGGTGACTCCGACTCCGAACGCGGCAAGCCCGGCGAGCAGCAGCCCAATCGGCGGCAGGTGGCTTCCTTCCGGCCGCATCACCACCAGCACTCCGAGGAAGCCCAGCGCGACCGCGCCCCAGCGGTGCCGCCCCACCTTCTCGCCGAGAACCAGCGCAGACAGGATGACGGCGAACAGCGGCGCCGCGAAGCTCAATGTCGTCGATTCGGCCAAAGGCAGATATTTGAGGGCGCTGAACGCCAGCACCATCGTGGTGAGGCCGGCCGCCGCGCGCCAGGCGTGGGCGACGGGGCGTGCGGTCCGCCACATGGCGTAGTTGCGGCTCCAGGCGACCCACAGCAGAAGCGGCGGCAGGCCGAAGGCGAAACGGTAGAAGGTGAGCTCGACCGTCGAGATGCCGGCGACATGGCCAAGCTTGATCATCGCCGCCATGAACGCGAAGCCGGCCATGGCGCCGACCCTGAGGCCGATTCCCGCGAGACGGTTCTGCCGGGGACGGTCGGTAGCCATAGGTCGTCATTGCGAGGAGTGGAGCGACGAAGCAATCCAGCGTGGCTCCCAGGCCCATGGATTGCTTCGCTTCGCTCGCAATGAGGGATCGCCCGCGCTACATACCCGGCGGGCAATGCATATTTTCGCGAATCCGACACGCTTCCTGCGCCTTGCGCGGCCGCTTACCGGCTGGCTCGGCTGGGGCGGGGCGCTGCTGATCGCCGCCGGCCTGGGCATCGGCCTGTTCGTCTCGCCGCCGGACTATCTCCAGGGCGAGACGGTCCGGATCATGTACGTCCACGTCCCCGCCGCCTGGCTGGGGATGGCGGGCTGGGCGGGGATCGCCGTGGCGAGCCTGATGCAGCTCGTCTGGCGGCACCCGATTGCCGGGGTGGCGGCGCGAGCTCTCGCCGTGCCGGGTGCAGTCTTCACCTTCATCTGCCTCGCCACCGGCTCCCTGTGGGGGCGGCCGGCCTGGGGGACCTGGTGGGAATGGGACGGGCGGATGACCTCGATGCTGGTCCTCCTCTTCCTCTATATCGGCTTCATCGCTTTGGCCGACGCCGAACGCGAGCGGTCAGGGGAGGGGCGGCTCGCCGCAATCTTCGGGCTCGTCGGAGCGATCAACCTGCCGGTCATCCATTATTCCGTCATCTGGTGGCGCACCCTCCACCAGGGCCAGAGCATCGGCCTGACCCGCTCCAGCATCGACAGCTCGATGCTCTGGCCTCTGTTCGTCTCCGCGGCGGGCTTCGCACTCCTGTTCGGAGCGATCGTGCTGATGCGGATGCGGACCGCGCTGGCCCGGCAGAAGGTCGAGGCTCGGATGCGCAGGATGGCGGCATGACGCACTGGCCCTTCATCCTCGGCGCCTATGCCGTCGCGCTGACGGCGACGCTCGGCCTCACCGGCTGGAGCTTCGCCGCAATGCGGCGCGCCGAGCGCGAGGCGGACGCACTGAAGGACGGCCGGTGAAGGCCAAGAACCAGCGCCTGACCCTGCTCGTCCTCGCCGTCGTGGCGGTGCTCGGCGCGGTGCTGCTCGCAATGTCGGCCCTGAAGGACCAGGCGGCCTATTTCTACGCCCCCGGCGACGTCGCTCGCGAGGGGCCTCCGGCCGGCCGTGCGGTCCGGATCGGCGGCATGGTCCAGGCCGGGTCGCTCAAGCGGGCTCCGGACGGAGTCACGATCCACTTCACCGTGAAGGACGAGACTCCGCACACCATCGCGGTCCGCTTCACCGGCATCGTCCCGGACCTGTTCAAGGAGAATAGCGGAGTCGTCGCCGAGGGACGCTTCCAGCCGGGCGGGCTGTTCGTCGCCGACAACATCCTAGCCAAGCATGACGAGAATTACATGCCGCCCCGGCTCGACCCGAAGAAGGGCGAGCATAAGAGCGAGAGCCTGGATTGATCGCCGAGGCCGGCCTCATCGCCCTGTGGCTGGCGGCGGCCCTGTCGCTGCTCCAGCTGGGGCTGGGAGTGGCCGCTCTCAATTCCTCCCCTGCATTTGCAGGGGAGGGGGACCGCCCGAAGGGTGGTGGAGGGGCCTTGCCGAGCCCGGAGAGCCCCTCCACCGCGCTTGGCGCGGTCCCCCTCCCCGAGGAAATCTCGGGGAGGAATTTAGCCTCCGCCGTCCGACCCATAGCCGTGGTCCAGGCCGCCCTGGTCGGCCTCTCTTTCCTCGCCCTCATCCAGCTTTTCCTTCGCACCGACCTTTCCGTGAAGCTGGTGGCGTCGAACAGCCATTCCCTGAAGCCGTGGATCTACAAGTTCGCCGGCACCTGGGGGAATCACGAAGGCTCGATGCTGCTCTGGGTGACGGTGCTCGCCCTCGCCGGAGCCGCGGTCGCCTTGCTTGAGCGGCGGCTGCCCGAGCGGACCCTGATCGCCACTCTGGCCGCGCAGGCCGCGATCGGCCTCGGCTTCTACGCCTTTCTGCTCTTCTCCTCGAACCCGTTCGAGCGGCTCTCTCCGGTCCCGAGCGAGGGCAACGGCCTCAATCCGCTGCTTCAGGATCTCGGCCTCGCCTTCCATCCGCCGACCCTCTATTTCGGCTATGTCGGC
>DATHBY010000252.1:0-11750 GCA_035295885.1 Allosphingosinicella sp. | reverse complement strand
GCGTTGATCCGGGCGAAGCGGAGGGCGAGCGGGTTGATGTCGGTGGCGGTGAGTCGGGCGCCGGGAAGGAGCGCCGCCGCCGCGACCGCCCCGACGCCGCTGCCGGCGCCGATGTCGACGAGGCGGCG
The DNA here is from genome assembly GCA_035295885.1 of Allosphingosinicella sp. Taxonomy (GTDB): domain Bacteria; phylum Pseudomonadota; class Alphaproteobacteria; order Sphingomonadales; family Sphingomonadaceae; genus Allosphingosinicella. Next base: position 11,622 of record DATHBY010000252.1, on the reverse strand, counting down.
CGCGGGCGCCAGGCGCGGGAGCTCGGCGGTGAGGAAGCGGACGTAGCGATAGCTGTCGGGCCCGAAGAAGACGGCATCGGCCTGGTCGGTGGGAAATGCCGAATGGAGGAACAGCCGGTCCCCCACCGAGGCGACCCGTACCCGGCTCCGGCACAGCCGCCCTTCGCGCAAGACCATCCCGCTTTGCTCGAGCGCCTCGCGGACGGGCCCGGGCAGAAGCTCGTCCTCGAACGGCAGGCACCAGCCGAAGACGTCGCGAAGGTCGCGCGCGATCCGGCCGGGCGATCGCTCCAGCACCCGCCGGTGAGTCTCGGGAGTGACCGCGGCGAAGCGATATCCCGCCCCCGCCACGCCCTCCAGCAGGGAGAGCAGGACCGGACGCCCGTTCACCGTGGCCCGGCGCTCACCAGAGCTCGGAGCGGTAGCGCTCGAAGCAGCGGGCGCCGCAATGGAGCCGGATCAGAGCGCCCTCGGCGATGGCGGCGGCGCGGCGCGGATCCTCCTCGACCAGCGGCCGAAGGGCCTCGCGGTTCCAGGCCTCGCTGTGCCTGACGTCGAGGGTGGCGTGGAGATCGAAATAGCGCCGCTCGCGCGCCGAGAAGCCGAGCCGGCGAAGCCCGGCCGCGGTGGCGGCGGAGCGGCCCGGCGCCGTCAGCTCGATGATTCCGAGCGCTCCGACCGAATGCCAGGCGTAGCGGCGAGCCGTCGCCATTCCGGTCATTGCGTTGGCCAGAGCGAGGCTCTCCCAGACCGTCGAATCGATCGAGGCTTCGAGCTCCAGGCGGTCGATCAGCACTGCGAGCATCGGCCCGTGCATGCCCTTGGCATTGCCGCGCCCCATCTCGTCCCAGTAGTTGCGGGCGAATTCGAGCTTGGCGCGATCCGGCATCCTCACCTGGGTGTAGGAGAGCAAATCCTCGAATCCGGCCTCGCCCGCGGCCTCCTGGCCGAGGAACCAGCGCATCTGGTCGCGGTCCGCCTCCTGCGCGATCCACGGGAAGAGCGGGTCGTCCTGCCCTGGGCCGGTCTCGCGCAGCCTTTCGAACCAGGCCACGAAGCCGTCAGCATCGGCCGGCACGGCGGCCGCTTCGGCGGCGACTTGGGAGCGCAGCGCATCGAGGAAATCGCCCTCGGCCCGACGCATTCGCCCGTCGCGCTCCTCGGCACCCGGCCAGTCCTCATCGGGAAAGCGCGGGGCCAGCCGGGCGCGGTTCCAGCGGGCGAGGCCGCGCTGGAAATCCGCGTTGAAGAAGGGCGACGCGCAGCCGGCGCCGGCGTCGATCGGGAGGGAAGTGGCCAAGCTCATGCCTTTGCGGAGGGGTTCGCGCGGCTCAACCGTTCCGGGCTTGCAATGTTCCGGCTTATCCTAGGTTAAGCAACGGCTTAACGGAGGAACGCGGGCGTGCCGGGAGCGTTGCGGCGGGACCAAATCGGGAAGAAGATCGCCCATGCTGATGGTAGAAACCGAGCTCCGGCAGAGCGAGATCCACGGCACCGGAGTCTTCCTGCTCGAGCCGGTCCGCAAGGGCGACCTCATCTGGAGGTTCGATTCGCGGATCGACCGCGTCTATTCGGACGAGGAGATTGCCGGCCTGCCCGAGCGGACGCAGCGCTTCCTGCGCACCTATTCGACCTGGCACGAAGTGACTCAGCTGTGGATCCTGTGCGGCGACAACGGCCGCCATTTCAACCATTCGGACAGCCCCAACACGCTGTCCCTCGGCACCGGCTTCGGCGACGACGTCGCGGCGGAGGACCTGCCCGCCGGAATCGAGCTCACCACCGACTACGCCCTCATCTGCGACAGCGTCAGGATGAACGGCGCCAGCTATTTGTCCGCGGCGGACATTGCCGCGCGCGCCTCGGAGAATAGGCCGAGCCCGGCCACCGCCTCGTAATCGGACTCGGCCAACCGATCCCCTATGTCGAGCCGGTAACGGACTGCGGGAATGAAGATGCGCCCGGCGCGCTCGTAGGCGGCGCTCTTCGCGGCTGCAATGTCGGGCCCGGTCCCGGTGACTACCATCGTCCAGCCGTAGAGGCCGCTCGTCACCAGCCGGCCGCCTTCCAGCCCGACCTCGCCATAATGCACGTTGCGCCGGTCCTCGGAATCGAGCTCGCCGTCGAACAGCACCGGCAGTCCCAGGGGCTCGTCCACCTGCTTTCGGGTATAAGGGAAAGGGGGAGTGGTGAGGACGATGCCGACGCTGAAGCCGGGCCGGGCGGCGAAGGGCCGCCCCGATCCCGCCGCCATCGCCTCGAGCAGACCCGCCCAGGAGATGTCCTGCAGCGGCTCGAGGATGGCGAAGCCGGGATAGCCGAAGCGGCAGGTGAATTCGAGCGGCCAGATCCCGTCGGAATTCACGATCGTGTTGAGATTGACGTAGCCGACATGGCCATGCTCGCGCAGCAGCGGCGCGATCCGGGCAAGGGTGAGACCGAAGAATTTGCCGCTCCGATCGAAGGTCGCGACGGTGCCCATCTCACCGGTGAGCTCCCCCATGTCGCCGGCGAAGAAGCGCTTATGCTCCCAGTCGAGGCAGGCGGGGGTGAGGAAATGCTCGCCGTCGAAATAGGCGCCGACGCCCATCTCGACCCCTTCGACATGGTCCATGAGGATGTAGCTGGCCGCCTTGCCGCCCCTGGCGCGGAGGCGCGCGGCGAGCATCGCGCGGACATCCGACCCGTCCGGCCGCATCCCGACATAATTGTCGCTGGAGGCGAATTCGGGGCCGCTGAACTTGAGCACGTAGCGGCCGGGATTGGCCTCGAGGAAGGAGTCGCCCGAATCGGCATCGGCGAACTCGCGGACATGGGCGGTCCTGAGGCCGAGGCCGGCGAGAAGGCCCTGCGCATAGGCCCGGTCGTTCTCCAGCCGGTCGCCGAAGGCGCTTCCGCCGATCACCCGGTAGCCCTCGCCGCGCAGCCGGTCCTGAAGCGCCCCATAGCCCTCCGACACCGCCTCGAAGAGGATGATCCCCTCGCGCCCCACCCAGTCGAGCTCGGCTCGCCAGTCCGCGGTTTTCGGGACGAGATCGACCATCGTCCCGCGGGCCCCCTCGTCCTCTACGAACACCTTCACCTCGTGGCCGTCCGCGACCAGCCGCATGTAGAGGCTGCCGAGGTCGCAGGTCTCGGTCACGCCGAGGAATCGCATCAGTCGTCGAGGTCCCTGAACTCGGGCACCCGCTTGCCGAGCCGCGCCTGGATCGCGGCGGTGAGGTCGGCGCTGACCAGAGCTCCCGCGTTCCACAAGGCGACGTGGCGAAGCCCCTCCTCCACCGTCCGGCCGCGGCTGTAGTTGAGGCTCATCTTGACGCCCGCCACTGCCAGCGGCGACTTGGCGGCGATGGCCCGGGCGAGCTCGATCCCGGCGGCGATCACCGCCTCGCGATCGGGCAGGACCTTGTTGACCAGCCCCAGCCGTTCCGCCTCCTTGGCCCCCATCCTCCGGCCGGTATAGGCGAGCTCGCGAACCATGCCTTCCGGGATGAGGCGGGTGAGGCGTTGCAGAGTTCCGAGATCGGCGGTGATGGCGACGTCGACCTCGGCGACCTGGAAGAAGGCGTCGGCCGAGGCCAGGCGGATGTCGCAGGCGGTGGCGAGGTCCACCCCGGCGCCGATGCAGCCGCCATGGACGGCGGCGATCACCGGCGGGCGAGCCTCCTCGGCGGCGGTGAACGCGTCCTGCAGCCATTTGATGTGCCGAAGCCTCGCCTCCGCGGCCCGGCCGGGATCGTCCGTCGGCGGGAACTGGCTTGCCGCATATTGGAGGTCGAGCCCGGCGGTGAAGTGGCGGCCGCGGCCGGAGAGCAGGATCGCGCGCACCGACGGGTCGGCGCCGAGCGAGCGGAAGGCGTCGCCGATGCCTGCGAACATCTCCTTGTCCATCGCGTTGAACTTGCCCTCGCGGACCAGCTCGACATGGGCGACTGAGCCGTCGCGGCTTATGCTGATCCTTTCGCTTCCCATCTTGCGCCCGGCTCCCCTAGAAACGCCTCGCTATGAGCCGCTTTACCGTGAACGGGCAGCCCGTCCACTACCGCATGGACCCTGAGACGCCTCTGCTTTGGGCGCTTCGCGACGCATCCAACCTCACCGGCACGAAATATGGATGCGGCACCGGCCATTGCGGCGCCTGCACCGTCCATATCGACGGCCAGGCGGTGAGGAGCTGCCGGGTCCGGATCGCCGACCTGGAGGGGAGCTTCGTCACCACCATCGAGGCGCTGTCGATCGACCGCTCGCACCCGGTGCAGCAGGCCTGGGTGGCCGAGAGCGTTCCGCAATGCGGCTTCTGCCAGCCCGGAATGATCATGGCCGCCGCCGCGCTCATCGACCGCAACCCGGCGCCCACCGACGCCGAGATCGACGCCGCGATCACCAACATCTGCCGCTGCGGCACCTATCCCCGGATCCGCGAGGCCGTTCGCCGGGCCGGCAAGATGCGAAGCGGCGAGGACCGGATCTCGGCGGCGCCGCCTCCCGGAATCGATCCCGCCGACGCGGCGCGGCAGGTTCCGGCGCTGCGCGGCGGACCCCGCGAGCGGCGCTGACCCAAAGCCGGAGCGGCGGAGCGGTTCAGCAACGGCTCATCCTGCCTGACGCACAAGCCGTCCCCGGAGCGGGCCGGGAAAAGGCGGCCGGGCAAGAGGAGTGTCAGATGCGTAGAGCTTTGATCGGATTTTTGTTGGCGGCGACGGCGGCGATGCCGGTCGCGGCTCAGGCCCAGGAAGGCGATGCCCAGGCCGAGCGGGTCGCCGAGCGTTATCGCGAGCTGGGCGAGCGCAACCAGGCGCGCTCCGAGCGCCGCCAGGAGGCGCAGGCCGAGCGCGCAGAGCGGCGGGAAGTGCGTCAGGAGGCCCGCCAGGAGCGGGTCGAAGCGCCGGCGCAGCAGCAGCAAGGCTGGACGGCTGACCACCGCGGCGACGGCCGGCGCGGCGAGCGCCGGGACGGCGAGCGCGATGCCCGGCGCGAGGCCTATCGGCAGCGCGTCGAGGAAACCCGGGCGGCCAACCAGCAGAGCATCGACCAGTCCGTCGGCGGCAATTACGCCCGCCAGGGGCAGCGCAACCAGGAGCGGGTCGAGCGCCAGCTTCGCCAGGACTACGGCATCGGCCAGCGGCGCGACGGCCGCCGCGGCGAGTGGAACCACCGCGACGGCCGCGGCGACTGGTACGGCAATCGCGACGGACGCGGCGAATCGTACGGCGACCGCGACGGCCGGGGCGACCGCTACGGCGACCGCCGCCGCAGCTGGAACCACGGCTGGCGCAACGACCGTCGCTACGACTGGCAGCGCTACCGCTATTCCAACCGGGATCTGTACCGCTCGGGCCGCTATTACTCGCCCTACCGCAACCACCGGTACAACCGGCTGTCCATCGGCATCTTCCTCGGCCGGCCGTTCTATTCGAACAACTACTGGCTGAACGATCCCTGGCAGTACCGCCTGCCGATGGCGCCCTACGGAACCCAGTGGGTGCGCTATTATAACGACGTGGTCCTGGTCGACGTCTACACCGGCGAGGTGATCGACGTGATCTACGACTTCTTCTGGTAAGACGCGGATCCAAAGCGAAGGCAAAGGGCCCGGGGCGCGCAGGCGCTCCGGGCTTTTTGCTTGTCAACGCATTGGCGGCGAAGCAGTAAGGCGCCTCTCGCGAAGGGACGGCCGATGCGCTTGCGATTCCTAGCCTTGCTGAGCCTTCTCGCCGCGGCGCCGGCCCCGGCCGAGACGGTGGTCGTCCACGCCGGCCGCCTGATCGCGGACGCGTCGAGGCCGGCCGCCGGACCCTCGACCATCACCGTCACCGGCGGCCGGATCGCCTCCGTCACGCCCGGGCTGACTCCGCCGCCCCCCGGCGCCCGGCTCGTCGACCTTTCGGGAAAGACGGTCCTGCCCGGCCTCATCGACATGCACGTCCACCTTTCCGGCGATCCCGGCGGCGATTTTCGCGACGAGGCGGTCGAATCCGACGAATGGGCGACCCTGAAAGGCGCCAGGAACGCGCGCATCACGGCACTCGCCGGCTTCACCACGGTGCGCGACCTGGGGTCGCCGCCGCTGGTCGGCTTCGCCCTTCGGCGGGCGACCGCCGAGGGCGTGATACCCGGCCCGCGGATCGTCGCGTCCGGCCCTGCCATCTCGATCATCGGGGGCCATGGCGACGTCTCCGGCTTCCGCCCCGAGGTGATCCGGGCGCTCGGCGTCGACAATACCTGCACCGGCCCGGAGCAATGCGCCGCGCGGGTCCGCGAATTCTCGCGCGCCGGCGCCGACCTCATCAAGATCACCGCGACCGGCGGCGTGCTTTCACAGCAGGCCCGCGGGCTGGGGCAGCATTTCACCGATCCCGAGATGAAGGCGATCGTCGACACCGCCCACGCGCTCGGCCTCAAGGTCGCCGCCCACGCCCACAGCGCCCGCGGAATCGAGGCGGCGGCTCGCGCCGGAGTCGATTCGATCGAGCACGGCACCTTCGCCGACGCGAGAGCGATCGCGGCGATGAAGGGAAGCGGCTCGACCCTGGTCCCGACCCTCATGGCGTTCACCGGAATCCGGGAGCGGCTCGGCAAGAACATCTACACGCCCGTCGTCGAAACCAAGATCCGCGAGACCCTCAGCGAAGTCGGCAAGGCGGCGCGCGCCGCCCGCGCCGCGGGCGTGCCGGTGGTGTTCGGGACCGACGCGGCGGTGTTCGAGCATGGCCGCAACGCCGAGGAGCTGGCCCTGATGGTCGAGCTGGCCGGGATGAGCCCCGCCGAGGCGATCGCCTCCGCGACCACCGGAGCGGCGCGGCTGCTCGGCATGGAGAGGGAAGTCGGCCGAATCGCGCCCGGCTATTCCGCAGATCTGATCGCGGTCAGCGGCGACCCCTTGCGCGACGTGCGCGCGCTGGAGAAGGTGGATTATGTGATGGTTCGGGGAAAGGCGATTCAATGAGCACGCGAACTCGCACGATGGGCGATCCGGGGGCTCTCTACCGGATGCAGATCGGCACCTTCGTTCGCGAGCGCGTCCTGAAGACCCCCAATGCGTTCAAGCTTCCCGCCCAGGGCCTCGACATCTTCGTGGTCCGGGACTTCCTGTCGCACAAGGAATGCGCCCAGGTCATCGAGCTGATCGACAAGGACCGGGTTCCGTCCGGCCTGCTCGCCCCGACTCCCGATCCGGAGTTCCGCACCAGCGAAAGCTGCAATCTGAGGCTCGAGGATCGCGCCAACCAGATGGTCGAGGCGAAGATCAACCGCCTGACCGGGATCGACCCGACCCATGGCGAGACCATCCAGGGCCAGCGTTACGCCGTCGGCCAGCAGTTCAAGCCGCACCACGATTTCTTCTACACGACCCAGCCCTATTGGCCGGAGATGGAACGCCAGGGCGGCCAGCGCACCTGGACGGCGATGATCTTCCTGAACGAGCCGGAAGCGGGCGGCCAGACCTTCTTCCCCAACGCCAAGGTGAGGGTGACTCCGCGCACGGGCAACCTCCTTTTGTGGAATAATCTCGACCAATATGGCGAGCCCAACACCTTCTCGCTCCACACCGGCTGCCCGGTCGAGGCGGGAATCAAATATGTCATCACCAAATGGTATCGCGAGCGGCCCTGGGGCTGGTACGCCCAGCATGGCGTCACCCCGACGACGCCTTATTATTGAGCGGAGAGATTCCTCGCCGCCTCGACCGCTAAGCAAGGACTCCATGAACAAACCGACGCTCCTGCTGGTCGCAGTTTCGCTCGCCGCCCTGTCGGCATGTGCCACGACCCCCGCCGAACCGGAGTCCGCCGCCCCCGCCCGACCCGCCGCGGCTTCGCAAAGCGAGGCCCAGCGCCTGAAGCAGCTCTTCCACGAGAGCGACGAGGCCAACCTCAGGCGCAACCCGGTCGGCGCCATCTTCCGCGGCGACCTGCGCTATGCCGACCGGCTCGGCGACTTCATCACCGACGAATATTTTCAGGGGGAGCGCTCGGCCGGCGAGGCCGATCTCGCCGCGCTTCGCTCGATCGACCGCTCGAAGCTCGGCGCCACCGACCGGATCGCCTACGACGTGTTCGAATGGCAGACCCGGGACTCGCTGAAGAATCTGGAGCCCGAGATGCTGGCGCTCGGCGTCGTCCGGCCGATCAACCACATGTCGGGTTTCCACACTTTCTACCCCACTTTCGCTTCAGGCGAGGGCGCTGCGCCGTTCAGGACGGTGGCGGACTATGAGAACAACCTCAAGCGCCACAAGGATTACGTCGCCTATCACGACCGCGCCATCCGCCGCTTCCGCCAGGGCATGGAGTCGGGGGTGTTCGAGACCAGGCTGACGATTCGCAACGTGATCGACCAGCTCACCCTTCTGCTCGACCAGAAAGTGGAGGAATCGCCATTCTACGGGCCGATTCGCAAGTTTCCCGCCACATTTTCCGAAGCCGACGAGGCGCGCCTCGCCGCCGCCTACCGGGCGTCGATCGAGAAGGAGATCTACCCCGTCCATCGCCGGGTGCGCGATTTCCTGCGCGCCGAATATCTACCGAGGGCGCGCGAGGGCGCGGGCCTCGTTCACATGAAGGGCGGCGCCCGGGTCTACCAGCGCCTGATCGAGAGCACGACGACGCTTCCGCTCACCGCCGGCGAGATCCACGGCACGGGTCTCAAGGAGGTGGCCCGGATCAAGAGCGAGATGGAGGCGGTCAGGACCCGCACCGGCTTCAAGGGCACTTTGCAGCAATTGTTCGAATATCTGCGCACAGCCCCCAAATTCGCGCCGAAAACCAAGGAGGCGCTGCGCGAGGGCTATCAGGCGATCGCGCGGCGAGTAGATGCGCGGATCGGCGAGCAATTCTCGACCATTCCCAAGAGCTCGCTCGAGATCCGCCCGGTCGAGCCGTTCCGCGAGAAGAACGAGGCCGGCGGCTCCTACCAGCAGGGCACGCCCGACGGCTCGAGGCCGGGCATCTTCTACTACAACAGCTACGACCTTCCCTCGCGCAGGCTGTGGGGCATGGAGACGCTCTATCTCCACGAGGGCAGCCCCGGCCATCATTTCCAGATCAGCCTCGCCCAGGAGAATGAGGCCCTGCCCGCCTTCATGCGCTTCGGCGGCAACACCGCCTATGTCGAGGGCTGGGCGCTCTACGCCGAGACATTGTGGGACGAGCTCGGCCTCGAGACCGATCCCTATCAGCGCTTCGGCGGATTGAACGACGAGATGCTCCGCGCCATGCGCCTCGTCGTCGATACGGGCATCCATTCCAAAGGCTGGAGCCGCGAGCAGGCGATCGACTACATGCTCGCCAACAGCGGCATGAGCCGGACCGAGGTCACGGCCGAGGTCGAGCGCTACATCGCCATTCCCGGCCAGGCTCTCGCCTACAAGATCGGAGCCCTCACCATCCAGCGGCTTCGGGCGAAGGCGGAGGCCGCGCTCGGCGCCAGGTTCGACCCCCGGGCGTTCCATGCGCAGGTGCTGATGACGGGTTCGCTGCCGATGGCGGTGCTGGAGAAGAAGATCGACGACTGGATCGTGGCGAGTGGTGCCTAGGCTGCTGTCGACATTTAGCGCAGGCCCTCTGAGTGGATCCGTCATTCCCGCGAAAGCGGGAATCCAGTTCACAGTCGGTGCTGGGTTCCCGCTTTCGCGGGAATGACGTGAGAAAGGATCATGATGATGCGCGGACGGACACTGATCGGCTACGTTCTGGCGGGCCTGCTCGCCGGCTGCGCCTCCTCCCCGCCGCCCGGGCCGGCGGCCCGGGCCACGCCTGAGGCGCCGCGGCAAAACGCGTCGCAAGCCCTCGCCGCCCTGTTCCGCGAAAGCGATGAGGCCAACCTGCGCCGCAACCCGACCGAGGCGATCGCGCGCGGCGACCTGCGCTACGCCGGCCGGCTGGGCGACTTCTTCAGCGACGCCTATTACGACGCCGAGCGCGAAGCGGCGCGGGCCGACCTGGCGGCCCTGGCGGCGATCGACCGGGGCGCCCTGAGCGCCGACGAGCGGGTCGCCTACGACGTCTTCAAATGGCAGCGCGGAATGGATCTGCGCGGGCTGGAGGGCGAGCTTTTCGCCGCCCGGGCGGTTCGGCCGATCGACCATTTCAACGGCTTCCACACCAACTTCGCCGAGCTCAGCTCGGGCCAGGGCATCGCGCCGTACAAGACGGTCAAGGATTATGAGAACGGCCTCTCCCGGATCGACGATTTCGTCCGGCTGACCGACAGCGCCATCGCCCGGCTGGAGCAGGGGCTGGCTGCCGGCGTGGTGCAGCCGAGGCTGGTCATGGCCAACGTCCTTGAACAGCTCGACGCGATGCTTGCGGAAGGGGTGGAAGGAAGCAGCTTCTACCGCCCGGTGGCGAACTTCCCGGCGGAGGTTCCCGCGGCCGACCAGCAGCGCCTGAAGGCGGCCTACGCCCAGTCGATCTCCACCGAGATCAGGCCGGCCGTGACCCGGCTGCGCGATTTCATCCGGGACCGCTATCTGCCGCGGACCCGCGCCACGGTCGGGCTTCAGGACATGAAAGGCGGGCCTGCGCTGTACCGCCATCTGGTGGCTCTGAGCACCACGACCGAGATGAGTCCGGACGAGATCCACCGCATCGGCCTCGCCGAGGTGAAACGAATCCACGGCGAGATGGAGGCGGTGAAGGCGCAGGTCGGCTTCAAGGGGACTCTCCAGCAATTCTTCGAGCACATCCGAACCGACCCCAAGTTCAAGCCGAAATCGCGCGAGCAGCTGCAGCAGGGCTATGTCGCCATCGGCAAGCGGCTGGACGCGACCCTGCCGACGATGTTCTCGACCATCCCGAAGACTCCACTCGAGATCCGGCCGGTGCCGGCGCTGACCGAGAAAGGGGCGGCTCGCGGCTCCTATCAGAGCGGGACGACCGACGGCTCGCGGCCGGGAGTCTTCTACTTCAACGCCTACGACCTGCCCTCGCGCACGACTCCCGGGATGGAGACGCTCTATCTCCACGAAGGCGCGCCGGGCCACCATTTCCAGATCAGCCTGGCGCAGGAGAATGAAGCTCTGCCCGCCTTCATGCGCTTCGGCGGCAACACCGCCTATGTCGAGGGCTGGGCGCTCTACGCCGAGACGCTGGGCCGCGAGCTCGGAGTCTATACCGATCCCTATCAATATTTCGGCTATCTCGATTCGCAGTTGTTCCGGGCGATCAGGCTGGTGGTCGACACCGGCATCCACTCCAAGGGCTGGACCCGCGACCGGACGATCCAGTACATCCTCGACAACAGCTCGCGCGGGCGAAGCAACGCGACGGCGGAGACCGAACGCTACATCGCCATCCCCGGCCAGGCGCTCGCCTACAAGATCGGCCAGCTCAAGATCAGCGAATTGCGGGCGCGCGCGCAGCAGGCGCTCGGGACCCGCTTCGACATACGCGAGTTCCACGCCCAGGTGCTGATGACCGGAGCTCTGCCGCTCGCCGTGCTCGAGAAGAAGATCGACGACTGGATCGCGGCGAAAAAGGCCTAGCAGGCTGTTGAAGAAGTCATCCACGGCTGGGCGATGAACGTGGAGTCGTCACCGTTGTGGAAGCGGATTTCGCCGCTGAGCGTTCCGTCAGGCTGGAGCTCGGCCCATCCGTCGCCGCAGGCTTCGTCCATTTCGTC
>DATHBY010000251.1:0-3858 GCA_035295885.1 Allosphingosinicella sp. | reverse complement strand
ACCTTGCAGTTGCAAATGCGCGACTCCCCACCCCCTTTCCGCCGTTTCGGGCCCGAAAAGCCGGGTTCGCCCGTCGTCGTCTCGGTGCCTCATGCCGGCCGGGCCTATTCCGACGGGTTGCTCGCCTCCGCCCGACTTTCCCGCGCCCGCCTCGAGTCGCTCGAGGACCGGCTGGTCGACCGCCTCGTCTGGCGGGCCGTCGAGGGTGGGGCGGTGGCGCTGATCGCCGACGCCCCGCGCGCCGAGATCGATCTCAACCGCGACGAGCGGGAGCTCGATCCCGCCATGGTGCAGCCGCGGCCGCCGGCCGATTCGACGATGGAATCGCCGCGCACCCGCGGCGGACTCGGCCTGATCCCGGCGCGGATCGCCGGCTCGGGCGCGATCTGGCGGCAGCGAATCGCCGCCGCCGAGGTGGCCCGGCGGATCGACCGCATCCACCGCCCCTACCACGCCGCGCTCGACTCGGAATTGCAGGCGGCCAAGGCGCGCTTCGGAATCGCAATCCTGCTCGACTGCCACTCCATGCCGCCGCGCGGCGTCGAAAGCGAAGCGCCGGTCGTGCTCGGCGACCGCCACGGCGGAAGCATGGCCGGGTTCCTGGTCGCGGCGGCGGAACGCGCAGCGATCGGCGCCGGTTTCCGGGTCGCGCGCAACGCGCCTTATGCGGGCGGCTACATCACTGAGCGCCACGGCTGCCCGGGGCGCGGAGTCCACGCCCTCCAGCTCGAGCTCGACCGCGCCCTCTATCTGGCGCCGGATCTGCGCGCCACCGGCGCCGGCTTCGACCGTGTCGCTCGCCTCATCGCCGCCATCGCCGAGGCTCTGGCCGCGGCCGCGCTGGAGCCGCCGGAGGCGATCGCCGCGGAATAGGATCCGTTGCGCTCTCGGCCCGCTCTCCCGCCGGGCGTGAGGGGTCGTTAAGATGTTGTTGCTAAGCCGGGCCTTCCATACCGTGAGAGATGATCGATGAGCTTCAAAGTCATGTGGATGAGGGGGCCGCTGACGATGGGTAGCGAGGCGTTCGACGAGCTCGGAGTCGCGACCCAATATGCGACCGATCAGCTTCCTGAGATGCAGAGCCGCTTCGGGGCGACCGCGGTGAAGATCGTCGACGGGCTCGGCACGCCCCACTTCTTACGATCGCTGAGCCGCACCTAGAGTTTGTCCTATTGTGATGGAAGCGAGGCATTCGTCATGCCGGACTTGATCCGGCATCCGCCTTCTTCCTCCACCGGGATTGAGAAAAAGGCGGACCCCGGATCAAGTCCGGGGTGACGATTCTGATTCGGAGGACAAAGTCTAGCCCGGGCCGGGAGGTTCGGGCTCGTCCTCCCCGCCCTGCTGGCGGATCAGCGTTCCGACCGCGAAGCCAGCTCCTTCGCCTTTTCGATGCTGTCGCGGAGCGCGGCCTGCGTCTTCTCGATCTCTCCCCATGCGTCCTTGCGGGTCTTGGTCACGCGCGCCCCCTCCGCGGGCGAAAAATCTCCATTTCGGACCAAAGTCCCCCCCTCCCGGCCACCCGCCGCAATGCTCCTCGCGGTTTGGAGCTTCAAACCGGATCGAAGCGGAACCACCGGCCCGGCCAAGGCGCTTTGACGGCATGGGAAAAGTCTATGACACTCCAAGCGAGGTGAAGGCCGAGAACGGCAACGTCGCCGTCGACGGCCCGGACGGCGTGGAGGTGCTGCTGACTCCGGCTGCGGCGCTGGAAACCTCGGACCGCCTGCTGGACGGCGCCACCGAGGCGCACGGCCAGCGAGTCCGGGAAGCGGAGACGGAGCGCCCCCCATCGACCGACTAGGAGGCGCCCGATGCCTCACTACTTCTTCCATGTCTGCAACGGGGATGGCTTCGTCGAGGACGAGGAGGGCCGGGAGCTGCCCGACGAGGCCGCGGCCCGCGCCGCAGCGGTGACCGGTGCCCGCGACATCATGGCGGAGGAGATGAGGACCGGCCAGCTGAACCCCGCCTCCTTCATCGAGGTCGAGGATTCGGAGCGCAGGCACCTGTTCACCCTGCTGTTCAGCGAGGCTTATACAGTCAACCCGCCGACGGTGCACTGAGTCACCGGCGCGGGCGATCGTCCCGGCCGCCTTGGGGTACAAAAAAGCCACCCCGCGGATGCCGCGGGGTGGCCAGGTTCAGGGAGGAGCGCCCGGAAGGGCGCAACGCACCGCCGCAAAGGGGGGAATACGTCGGCGCGTCAGGCTAAATGTATGATAGCGTTGAAAGGTTTCAAGGCCGCGGTCGCCGCCCCGGGCCCATCCGCCGGATCAGGTGGCGATGGCCGCCCGGAGGTGCTTCAGCACCCCGGCGTCATGGAGGGCGATGGGCGAGGAACAAGCTCGCAGCCGGCCGCCGCCCGCGGCAACATTGCCTCTCGCGTCAGCGGCCTCGACAACCCCACGCAAAGCAATTACTCAGCCCAGATCAATTTCGCTTAACGTGGGGAAAGCGGACGTGGGAAGCAGGGAACAGGCAAGCCTGGCGCGGCTCGGCGCCGAGCTCGAACGGCTGGCGGACGAACTACTCCGCCTCGGCGGCGAGAAGGAGGCGCCGGAGGCCCCGCCGCCGGAGCGGGGCGGCGAGCGCCCCGCCGACCGGCTTCGCAGGCGCCTGCTCGAGGCCCGGCGGGCGCGGGGCCTGAGACAGTCCGACCTCGCCGACCGCCTCGGCCGTCCGCAATCCTTCGTCTCCAATTACGAGCGGGGCGAACGGCGGCTCGAAGTGTCGGAGTTCATCGTCATCGCGCGAGTCCTCGGAGTCGACGCCGCGGCGGTCGTCGCGGAGCTGGTGTCGGAAGGGTAGGCCCGCGCGCGGGGGGAGGGGCATGCGCCACCGCACCGCCCGCGCCACGTCACCCTTAACTTGTTTCAGTGCCCAGTTCTCCACTGGCGACGGGGCTCGACGCTGGATGCTGAAACAAGTTCAGCATGACGCCGGGACGTCGCCGAGCCTGGAGTTTGTCCTATTGTGATGGAAGCGAGGCATTCGTCATGCCGGACTTGATCCGCCATCCACCTTCTTCCTCCACCGGGATTGAGAAAAAGGTGGACCCCGGATCAAGTTTCGGGGTGACGATTCTGCTTCGGCAGGACAGAGTCTAGGCGTTCCCGGCCGGGGCCGAAATGCCCGGCATTTCCGGTCCCTTGCCCTGCTGCAACTGCTTGGCGAAGAGCTCGCGGATCAGCGACAGCGAGAAGAGGTGGGCGAGGACCAGCGGCAGCATGCCGTTCTGATTCATCCGCTTCAGCTCGTCGCCCTCGAGCCCGCGCAGTTTGTCCTCGTTGACCATCTGGAAGCCGCGGTAGACGAAAGGCTGCTCGGTCCCGGCGGGCTGGATCGCGACCTCGCCGTCCATCAGCAGGTCGCCGTCCTTCATCTCCTTCATGAACGAGACGGTGCGCTGGGCCGAAAGCTCGAACTCCTCGCAGAATTTGAGGATGTTGTTCGTGGTCTCGCTCGGCTTGCCGTCGTCGAACAGGGCGTCGCCTTCGGAGAAATCGCCGACCAGGCCGCTGGTCGGATCGAAGCAGAGCGACAGCTCCTGAGCGTCCGGCTGCAGGCGGGCGAGCATGAACGGGTAGCGCCGCACGTAAGCGGGAATGTAGATCTCGCCGAGGATCTTGCCCTCGTCGTCGACATGCACGTTGACGCCCTCGTTCAGCCCCATCAGCGCCAGCGGCACCGGATTCTCGCCGACCGAGAAGACGATCGGGAAATGGCGCTGGACCGCGACGAACTCGTCGATCGTGATCGGCACCGCATGGTTGCTGGTGAGGAAGGGCGCCGGGTCGGAGGAGCGGCTGTGGTAGCCGGAATGGACGCTGCTCGACAGCGGCTCGAGGCCGCCAT
>DATHBY010000250.1:0-8646 GCA_035295885.1 Allosphingosinicella sp. | reverse complement strand
GACCAGCTTCGCGCCCCCGGTGTCGGCGTTGACCTGGGCGACGATATCGCGTCCGGTGGCGGTGCCCAGCAGGCGCGCGAACTGGGCGAGCACCTCGATCCTGAAGCCCTGATGCTGCCTCGAGCCACCGCCTCCCACGGCATAATTTTCGGTTTCGGTGATCCGGATGTTGCCCGTCCCCTGGACGAGCTCCTGCCAGGTGCGCCGGACGAAATCCTGCTCGGTGCGGGGAAGCTGAGCGAAATTGGCGACCGGCGGCAGCGCATCCTGATCGGCGATGCTCAGCCGGACGAGCCCCTGGTGTTCGTCCTGGACGGCATTGAGCAGGTCCTTCGCCCACCTCGCGGCCGGCGAGGTATTCTGATCGGGCGAGGGGGAGTCGTCGAGCCATTTGAGAGTCGTCGCCAACAGCTCCTGCAGCTGGTCGATTCGCACCGCGCGGGTCTTGCCCTTCCGGTCCGAATTATAGGCGAGGGCCTGCTGCGCGAGCGCCCTCGTCCGGTTGTCCCGGGTCCTTCCCGCCAGCAGGGCCGGGTCGAGCCAGCATTGCACCACCCGCGCCTGCGCCGTGCTGCCCGCCTGGACCGGGGCCGCCCGGGGCGAGGCTTTGCTCGGACCGGGTTCCGGGGCGCGCATGAGGCTGTGAGCGCCCATGAGATCGGCCTCGCGCTCCAGCGCCGGATCGTCGTTGACGGCGAGCCCGGGAAGGGCCTGCGCCGTCGGGCTCACCCGCCCCTGCTTCTGCTGGATAACGTGCCAAGCCTCGTGCGGCAGATGATGCTCCTGTCCGGAGCCAAGATGGATGTCGCTGCCCCGGGCGAAGGCGAGCGCTCCGAGCCTCGCCGGCTCGGAGGAATTGCGGTGCACCCGCACGTCGTCCATCGAAAGGCCGGAGAGAGCCTCCATGCCCTCTTTCAGGCCGTTCGGGAGACCGGTGCGGTTCGGAGCCGCTTCGACGGCGAGCGAGGCCGCACCATCGGCTCTCAGCCGCACCGGCGCCCAGGGCGGGCGCGGGACGTGCGGGGACGAGGGGCGGACTCGCTTCGCGCGGGCTCGGGTCGGTGCGGCCGTCATCCGGGCGCGATCGGCGAAGCTGGTCATGGCGCCTCCTGCCGGGCCTGCTTGCCGATGCCTTCGAGCGCATCGGCGCCAGCCCTCGTCACGAGAACCATGCGCTTTCACACACGGCCGGTAAAGCGGCCTGCGGCGGACGGGGTGTCGCACGACACAGGTGCGCAAAGTGAGCAATTTCTAACGCTTGCGGTCCGTTCCGCCGCGGCGTAGTCAGTTTCAATTGCTTAGGAGGGGAGATCCGAGATGCGGATTGTGCATGCCCTGTGCGTCGGCTTCCTCGTCGCGGCCACGCCGGCTATTGCCGAAGACCGGCCGGCCCCTGGGGCCGCCGCGAAGGACAAGATCATTTGCAAACGCACGCGGGTGACCGGGTCGCTGGCCGGGTCCGCCAAGGTGTGCGGAACTCGGGAGTTCTGGGAAGACCGCACCCGTCGAAGCAAGGAATGGACCAGGGATCTCACGGACAAGAAGCAGCCCCCTGCCTGGGAGTGAGGCGGATCTTCCGGGGCCGCGAGCAGGGCGCCGTTCGCTCGGGGCTCCGTCCGTAAGAATATTGGCGGAGGTTTTCATGAAGGTGCTTGGCCGACTCTCCACTCTCCTGCTCGCTCTGGCAGGCGCCGGGGCCGCGGCCGCGGCTGAGCCGCGTAGCGAACAGGAGCTGGCCTACAAGTTCGGGCGCTGTCTCGTGCAGCAGGACCGGCTGGCCGCAATCCAAATCCTCAATCAGCTTCCGTTCGTCGGCGGCGACGTTAGCTTGACCGAAGCGGATCTCGGCGACGCGGCCCCCTGTCTCGGTGCCGGGCTCGCAGGCGTCAGCCCGATCGCCGTGCGCGGCGGAATCGCCCAGGAGCTTTTCCTGAGGGACTTCAAGGAATTCGGAATCGAGCCCAAGCGCAGGCGCGAGTTTGCCAATCTGGCACTGCCGATCTCCAACGATTCCGAAGTCGGCGATGCGAAGACCCGGGCGCTCTACAGGCTCGGCGACTGCGTCGTCAGGAACCGCACGCATTCCATCGAGCAGTTGCTGAAGGCTCCCGTCGGATCCCGAACGGAGCAGCACGTCATCGATCAGCTCGGACCGATCATGGCGGCGTGCCACGGGTCGAAGGGGCAGGCGAGGGTGAGCCGGGAGGATCTCCGAAGCATCCTCGCGCAGGCCGCCTATTCCGCTTCCGTCCGCTACTGGAACGGCCGCCTGCAGGGCGTGATGCGCTGAGCGCGGCGCGGGAAAACGCGCTCGATCCGCCGCGTCACAGGGCCGTTCAGCGGGGCGATGGCGCTTTCTCCCGATCCGGAGCCAGAATCTTCCCGAAGAAGCTGTCCTCATACCAGCGCGGCGCCTGCGGCGCGTCGGCGATCTCACGGGCGATCTCGTAGTTGATCCGGGCGAACTTGGCGCCCGCTTTCCAGTCGATCGGCAGGCTGAGATCGTCGCTCACCTTGTGATAGTGGGTGGCGAGGAAGTGGGTGAACTTCTCGCGTCCTCCGTTGGCGAAGCCAGTCATCAGGAAGACCGACGGCACTCCTTCCTGGACGAAGCGATAATGGTCGGAGCGGGTGAAGAGGCCCTCCTCGGGCAGCGGGTCCTCCGACAGCGCCACGCCCATGCCGCGGCCGGCGCGGGCGACGGCCGCTCCCATCGTCGAATGCTCGGCGCCGAAGGCGATGACGTCGGTGAAATCGTAGAGCAGCACCGGCATGTCGAGATTGACCACCGCCGCCACCCTGCCGCCCGGCACCGGGTGGCGGGCCAGATATTGCGCTCCGAGCAGGCCGTCCTCTTCGGCCGTGACCGCGGCGAACAGGATCGAGCGCCTGGGCCGCTCCGGCGACTGTGCCAGCGCCCGGGCGACCTCCAGCATGGTCGCGATGCCGACGGCATTGTCCATCGCGCCATTGTAGATGCGGTCGCCTTCGCCTTCCGGCTTGACGCCCTCATGGTCGAGATGGGCCATGAGCAGCACATATTCGCCGGCCAGCTTCGGGTCCGATCCCGGAAGGATGGCGAGCACGTTGGGGCTGGTGAAGCGCCGCTGGCTGCTCTGCTGGCTGACGGCGAGCCTCGGCTTGAGAGCGAAGCCTTTGGGCCGGCCGCCCTTCCGCTCCGCCTGATCGAGAACCCGGCGAAGCGGGGTCTTCGCGCCGGCGAACAAGGCTTCGGCGGCGGCCGTGTCGAGCGTCGCTCGGAAGCGGAGCCCCGGCGCCGGCGTGTAGGGCTGCCCGTCCCCGCCGGTCCACGTCATCGCCGGCTCGTTCGCATATTCCTGCAGCCGCGACCAGGGCCGCCTTTTCGCCTCGGACGGGGTCCGGATCGAGACCAGCCCGACCGCCCCGCGCTCCGAGGCCACCCGCCGCTTTTCCGAATTGAGATGGGCGCCGACGTCGCTCTTCATGCCCTTGGGGAAGCCGTTCAGTACGGCCACGACCTTGCCGCGCACGTCGAGGCCTTTGTAATCGTCGATGCCGAGCTCCGGAGCGGCCAGGCCGTAACCCACGAAAACGACCGGCGCGTCGATCGAGACCGGCGTCCCTTGCGGCGTGGGAGTCAGGACCACCTCCTGGCCGTGTGCGAAGCGACGGCCGCCGATGGCGAGGGAGGCGGGCTCGCCGCTCAGCCGGTATTCGAGGAAAGGGACCTGCTGGTACCAGCCGCCCTGCCCGGCCGGCCTCAGCCCCAGCGCCTCGAACCGGCTCGCCACATAGAGCGCCGCGAGGTCGTAGCCTCGACTGCCGCTGTCGCGTCCCTCGAGCCGGTCGTCGGCGAGAAAGGTGACGTGGCTTCGAAAGCTTTCGGGGGTGAAGTCCGGCGCCGCCGCGCCGGTCTGGGCCGGAGCGGGCGAGGCGAGTGCGAGGCTGAGGAGGCCGAGGCCGAAGCTGCTGAAGCGCATGAGGAATCCTGACCAGTCTGGTTTGCGCGCCCTCCTACAGCAGATCGGCGACGGGTCAAAAGCGCTCTCGGACCGGCGCCTTCCCCTCACGGGGAGGAATTCAGGGTGACCGGGACGAGATAGAGTGCTTGAGCAATCGCCGCGTATTGCGCGGCCTAGGCGCGCCGCTATGGTGCCGCCGACCAAGACTCGGGAAGGACTGCCGATGCGCCGCCTGTTGCTCCCCTTTGCGCTCTTTTCCGCCTTTGCCGTTGCCGGCTGTGCCGCGACGACCCCCGACGAGATGGCGAGCGTCTCCGACGCTCCGGCCGCTGCCTCGGCGCCCGCCGCCGCCGGCCCCGCTCCGGTCGCCCAGCTCGTCCGTCAGATCGATATTCCCTATGAGCAATTCACTCTCGATAACGGGCTCAAGGTGGTCGTGCACGAGGACCGCAAGGCGCCCGTCGTGGCCATCTCCATCTGGTACAATGTCGGCTCCAAGGATGAGCCGAAGGGCAAGACCGGCTTCGCCCATCTGTTCGAGCATCTGATGTTCAACGGCTCCGAGAACGCGCCCGGCGACTATTTCGAGCCGCTGCGCGAGATCGGAGCCACCGACTTCAACGGCACCACCTGGTTCGATCGGACCAATTATTTCCAGACGGTGCCCAGGCCGGCGCTGGAGCGCGGCCTCTTCCTCGAAGCCGACCGCATGGGCCATCTGCTCGGAGCGGTGACCCAGGAGAAGCTCACCAACCAGATCGGAGTCGTCCAGAACGAGAAGAGGCAGGGTGACAACGAGCCCTATGGCCTGGTCGAATATGCCCAGCTCGAAGCGCTCTTTCCCGAGGGCCATCCCTATCGGCACTCGACGATCGGTTCGATGGCCGATCTCGACGCGGCGACTCTGGAGGACGTGAAGAACTGGTTCCGTTCCAAATACGGCCCCAACAACGCCGTCCTCGTCCTCGCCGGCGACGTCTCGGCCGCCGAGGCCCGGCCGCTCGTCGAGAAGCATTTCGGCCACATCCCGCGCGGGCCGGTCAACAATCCCGCCAAGGCCGACGTGCCGACCCTTCCGGCCCCCAAGGTCGAGGTGATGAAGGACCGGGTCGCCAACGTCCGGCTCTACCGCAACTGGATCGTGCCCGGAATGCTCGACGACGCCGCAGTGCAGCTCGACGTCGCCGCCGGAGTTCTCGGCGGCCTCGCCAGCTCGAGGCTCGACAACGAGCTGGTGCGCAAGGACCAGACGGCGGTGGGCGTTCGCGCCTACATCCTTCCCTTCCACCGGGTCAGCCAGTTCGAGATCCAGGTCGACGTCAAGCCCGGGGTGAATCCCGACGCCGTTTCGGCGCGTCTCGATCAGATCGTCGCTGACCTGATCGCCAACGGGCCGACTCAGGACGAGGTCCAGCGAGTCGTCATGTCCGACGTCGCCGGCCGGATCCGGGGGCTCGAGCAGGTCGGCGGCTTCGGCGGCAAGGCCGTCGCTTTGGCCGAGGGCGCGCTCTACGCCGACGATCCCGAATTCTACAAGAAGCAACTCCTCGCTTACGGCCGGGTCACGCCCGCCACCGTCAAGGCGGCCATGCAGAAGTGGCTGACCCGTCCGGTCTACGCCCTTCGGGTCGAGCCGGGCGAGCGCAAGGCCTATGAGGAAGCCAAGGGCTCCCGCGGCGGCGCCGCCAGCCAGCGGCCGCGTTACTACCGCCAGCCCGAGCCCGGCGAGAAGCCGATGGCGCCGCTCCCCTATGCGGCGCCGGCGGAGGATTCGCCGGACATGGCGCCGCTCTCCTACCAAAAGCGGCCGCTGCCGCCGGTGGGCGACGTCTCCAACCTCGACTTCCCGGACATCGAGCGCGCCCGGCTGTCGAACGGGATCCCGGTCGTCTACGCCCGCCGCAACGTCGTTCCGGTGGTTCGGGTGGCGGTCGAGTTCGATGCCGGAGTGGCCGCCGATCCGGCCAATGCGCTCGGCACCCAGGCGCTGATGCTCAGCCTGATGGACGAGGGCACCACTACCCGCAACTCGATCCAGATCGCCGAGGAGCAGGAGCGGCTCGGAGCCGTCATCGGCCCGGACACCTCGCTCGACCGGACCGCCGTCACGCTGGCGGCGCTGACCCCGAATCTCGGGGCGTCGCTCGATCTTCTCGCCGACATCGTCCGCAATCCGGCCTTCGAACCGGGCGAGGTGGAGCGGCTGCGCGCTCAGCAGCTTTCCGCCATCGACCAGGAGCTGACCGAGCCGAGCGGGCTCGGGGCGCGCACTCTGCCGCCCTTGCTTTTCGGCGCCAACCATCCCTACGGCCGGCCGTCCAGCGGCAGCGGCGACAAGGCGGTGGTCGCGCGGCTTACCCGCGACGACCTGATCCGCTTCCACCAGAGCTGGATTAGGCCGGACAACGCGACCATCTTCGCGGTCGGCGACATCCCGCTCGCCGACCTGGTGCCGATGCTCGAGGCGCGGTTCGGCAACTGGACCGCTCCGGCCGTTGCGAAGGGGACCAAGAACTTCGCGGCGGTGCCGCCGGCGCCGAGGCCGCGGATCGTCCTCGTCAACCGGCCGCAATCGCCGCAGTCGCTGATCCTGGCGGGCGCCGTCCTGCCGGTCCGGGGCACGGACGACGTGCTGACTCTAACCGCCGCCAACGAGGTGCTCGGCGGCAACTTCCTGTCGCGGATCAACATGGACCTGCGCGAGACCAAGGGCTGGTCGTACGGATCGCGAAGCCAGATCGGGATGCGCGAGCAGCTCGTGCCCTATCTGATCACCGCTCCCGTCCAGGCCGACAAGACCGGCCCGGCGATCAGGGTGCTGATGGACCAGGTGTCCGGCTTCGTCACGACGAGGGGCCTCACGGACGTCGAGCTCACCCGAGTGATCAACGGCAATACCCGCCAGCTCGCCGGCCAGTTCGAAACCTCGCAGGCGGTGCTTCAGGCGCTTCGCTCGAACGCGCTCTACCGGCGCCCGGACAATTATTGGGAGGCGATCTCCGACCGCTATCGCGGAATGACGATCAGCACGATCGACCAGGCCGCGCGCAAGGTGATCGATCCCAAGAAGATGGTTTGGGTGGTGGTCGGCGACGCCGCCAAGGTGCGGCCGCAGCTCAAGGGCCTCGGCCTGCCGATCGAGGAAGTGACGCCGAAGTAACGTGCTTCGATACGGCATTTCGCCAGGCTCGATGCCTACTCAGCATGAGCGGGTTCGTTTCCGCTCATCCTGAGTAGCGGCTGAGCTTGCCGAAGCCGCGTATCGAAGGACGCCCTCGTTACCTGCGGATCACGCGGGTCACATGTCCCATCTTGCGGCCCGGGCGTCCCTCGCCCTTGCCGTAGAGGTGGAGGTGGGCGGCGGGATCGGCGAGGATCTCGGCCCAGCCGTCCGCCTCCCCGCCGATCAGATTCTCCATCTCCACCCTGGCGCCGGTCAGCGCCGTCGACCCGATCGGGAGGCCGCAAATCGCGCGGATATGGTTCTCGAACTGCGAGGTGACCGAGCCCTCGATCGTCCAGTGGCCGCTGTTGTGGACCCGCGGGGCCATCTCGTTGAACAGCGGCCCCTCCGGCGTGGCGAAGAATTCCAGTGCCAGCACACCGACATAGTCGAGCGCGTCGGCGGCGCGGCGAGCGAGTGCCTCCGCTTCCGCGACCTGCGCGTCCAGCCCCTCCGCCGGCGCCTGGGAGCGGCGCAGCACGCCGCCCTCATGCACGTTGCGCGGCGCCGGCCAGGTGACGATTTCCCCATCGGCGCTCCGGCAAAGCAGGATCGAGAATTCCGAGTCGAAGGCGATGAAGGCCTCAAGGACCGAAGGCGCGCCGCGAACCGCCTCCCACGCTTCCTCCGCGTCCGAGGGCCTCATGATTCGCGCCTGGCCCTTGCCGTCATAGCCGAAGCGCCGGGTCTTCAGCACCGCCGGCGTTCCGAGCGCCGCCAGGGCTTCGCCCAGGCCGGCACGGTCGTCCACAGCCCGGAAGGGCGCCGGGCTTCCGCCAAGTCCGGCGATGAAGCTCTTTTCGCTCAGCCGGTCCTGGGCGACCGCCAGCGCCGCCGCCGGCGGATGAAGCGGCGCCTCGGCGGCGAGCGCGGCCAACGGCGCGGCGGCGATATTTTCGAACTCGTAGGTGGCGACCTCGACCTTGCGGCCGAAGTCGGCGAGCGCCTCCTCGTCCTCCCAGGCTCCGCGGGTGAAGGCGGCGGCGACCTCCGCGGCAGGCGGCGCCTGGTCGGGAGCGTAGATATGGCAGCGGTAGCCGAGTCTCGCCGCCGCCGTCGCCAGCATGCGGCCCAGCTGGCCGCCGCCGACGATTCCGATGGTAGAGCCCGGCGCCAAGCTCATCCGTTCGTCATTCAGGCGTTTCGGCGACGCCATCCGTCTGCCGCTTCCGCCAGGCTTCGAGGCGGCCGGCCAGCGCCTCGTCCGACAGCGCCAGGATCGAGGCCGCGAGGAGGCCGGCATTCACCGCTCCCGCCTTGCCGATGGCGAGCGTGGCCACCGGCACTCCGGCCGGCATCTGGACGATGGAAAGGAGGCTGTCGAGGCCGCCCAGGGCCTTGGACTGGACCGGCACTCCGAGCACGGGCAGCCGGGTCATCGACGCCGCCATGCCCGGCAGATGCGCCGCTCCGCCGGCGCCGGCGACGATCACCTTGAGGCCGCGTGCCGCGGCGCTGCGGGCATAATCGTAGAGCCGG
>DATHBY010000249.1:0-1531 GCA_035295885.1 Allosphingosinicella sp. | reverse complement strand
CCGGGTCGGAGTGCTCGTCTCTGGGCGCGGTACGAACATGGGAGCGCTCAGCGAATATAAAAGGCGCGAGGCGCGAAGCTACGAGCTCGCTCTGGTCGCTTCGAACGTTCCGGACGCGCGCGCCCTGGTCGTCGCCAGGCGGCTCGGGATCCCCACCTGGTCGCTCAGCCACAAGGGCATGGAGCGGGAGGAGTTCGACCATTTGCTCGATCTTTCCCTCAGGGAGCATGACGTCGAGGTAGTGGCGCTGGCCGGCTACATGCGGCTGCTCTCGGCCGGGTTCATCGACAAGTGGCAGGGGCGGATCCTCAACATCCACCCTTCCCTGCTGCCGGCCTATAAGGGCCTGGACACCCACCGCCGAGCCCTCGAGGCAGGCGAGATCTGGGTCGGCTGCTCCGTTCATCTCGTCACGGAGGATCTCGACGGCGGTCCGGTCCTCGCCCAGGCGAAGGTGCGCGTGCGCGAGCGCGAGACGGAGGACATGCTGGCCGCGCGGGTGCTCAAGGAGGAGCACCGGCTCTACCCGGAGACGCTCGATAAATTCTGCGCCCGGCTGAGGCCGGGTCATGTGGACGTCATACCGCCCCGCTAGAGCTTGTCGCTTCAGCCTGAAACATTCCCGTCATGCCAGCGAAGGCTGGCATCCATGCTGCCGCCGTGCCGAGCTGGGACTCGGCATGGACCCCAGCTTTCGCTGGGCTGACGGGTTTAGACTTTGTCCTGTTGTGATGGAAGCGAGGCATTCGTCATGCCGGACCTGATCCGGCATCCACCTTCTTCCTCCACCGGGATTGAGAAAAAGGTGGACCCCGGATCAGGTCCGGGGTGCCGATTCTGCTTCGGCAGGACAAAGTCTGGCGAAACGACGCCCGCCGGATTGGCGAGTCCCGGATCGGCCCAAGCCGATCACGCTCCGGACCTCTGGCTTGCCACCATCGTCATTCCGGACTTGATCCGGCATCCACCTTATGCCGTCGGGCGCGAAGTGAAGGAGGTGGGCCCCGGATTAAGTCCGGGGTGACGCAGCACGTCAGCCCACTATCTCTTCGGGCTTGAAGAAGAAGTCGATCTCGATCGCGGCATTCTCGGCGCTGTCGGAGCCGTGGACGCTGTTCGCCTCGATCGATTCTGCGAAGAGCTTGCGGATCGTGCCTTCGTCGGCATTCGCCGGGTTGGTGGCGCCCATCACCTCGCGGTTGCGGGCGACGGCATTCTCGCCCTCGAGCACCTGGACGACGACCGGGCCGGAGATCATGAACTCGACGAGATCCTTGAAGAAGGGCCTCTCGCGATGGACGCCGTAAAAGCCCTCGGCCTGCTCGCGGGTCATGTGGATTCGCTTCGAGGCGACGACTCGAAGGCCCGCTTCCTCGAGCTTCGCGGTGATCGCGCCGGTCAGGTTGCGGCGCGTCGCGTCAGGCTTGATGATCGAGAAGGTGCGGGTAAGCGCCATGGCGGCAAGGTCCTTTGCGGGTGAGTGGAGCGGCGGGTCGGGCCTGCCGGACGGGTTGATGCCGCGCGCCCCTAG
>DATHBY010000248.1:0-4010 GCA_035295885.1 Allosphingosinicella sp. | reverse complement strand
CGGACGCGATCGTCGCCATCCAGGACATGGGCGCCGCCGGTCTCACCTCCTCCTCGGTCGAGATGGCGTCGAAGGGCGGAGTCGGCCTCGAGCTCGACATGAACGCCGTCCCCTGCCGCGAGACCGGCATGACGCCCTACGAGATGATGCTCTCGGAGAGCCAGGAGCGGATGCTGATGGTCCTCAAGCCCGGCCGCGAGTCCGAGGCCGAGACGATCTTCCGCAAGTGGGAATTGGACTTCGCCGTGATCGGCCGGGTCACCGACACCGGCCGCCTCGTGCTCAAGTGGAACGGCGAGACCGCGGCCGACATCCCGCTCGCTCCCCTGGCCGACGACGCGCCCTGCTACGAGCGGCCGTGGGTGCCGACCCCGAAGCGCGAGCCGCTTGCCGACGTGCCGGAATGCACCGACGTCGCCGCGGACCTCATGAAGCTGTTGGCCTCCCCCGACCTCGCCAGCCGCCGCTGGATCTGGGAGCAGTACGACCACATGGTCGGCGCCGACACCGTCCAGCGCCCCGGCGGCGACTCGGCGGTGGTCCGGGTCCACGGCACCGGCAAGGCGCTCGCCATCACCACCGACGTCACCCCCCGCTATTGCTTCGCCGACCCCTGCGAGGGCGGCAAGCAGGCGATCGCCGAGGCGTATCGCAATCTGTGCGCGGTCGGGGCGACTCCGCTCGCGACGACCGACTGCATGAACTTCGGCAACCCGCAGCGCCCCGAGATCATGGGCCAGTTCGTCGGCTGCATCGAGGGCATGGCCGAAGCCTGCCGGGCGCTCGATTTCCCGATCGTGAGCGGCAACGTCTCCCTCTACAACGAGACCAAGGGGGAGGACGGCGCGGGAAGCGCCATCCTGCCCACCCCCGCAATCGGCGGCGTCGGACTGCTCAAGGACTGGCGCAAAGCCGTGGGCATCGCCTTCACGGGCCCCGGCGACGTCATCGTGACGATCGGCACCCGCCGCGGCCATCTCGGCCAGTCGCTGTGGCTTCGTGAGGTCCATGGCCGCGAGGACGGCCCGCCGCCGCCGGTCGACCTCGCCGCCGAGCGCTCCGCCGGGGAGTTCGTCCGCGCCGCCATCGCCGGCGGAGCGATCACCGCCTGCCACGACGTCGCCGACGGCGGGCTCGCCGTCGCTCTCGCCGAAATGGCGCTGGCCGGAAATGTCGGAGCCATGATCAACAAGCTCAGGCCCGAAAGCAATGCCGCCCTCTTCGCCGAGGACCAGGGCCTCTACGTCGCCACCATCTGCGACAATTGCCTGCTCACCTTCCTCGCCCGGGCCCACGCGGCCGGAGTCGAGGTCGAGGCGATCGGCCGCACCTGCGGCAGCCGCCTGATCTTCGAGCTGCCCGGCGGCGACCACGCAATCCCGCTCGCCGACCTGCGCAAGGCCCACGAAGGCTTTTTCCCGGAGCTGATGGGAAGCGAACCGGTCGTCGCCTGAGGGGCTGGAATGCTCTATAAGCCTCCGCAGGCAAGGAGGGCCGAGTGGCGGCTGGATATTCCGGGACCCCGCTGGCGCGGAAGCTGTCGCTGAAGGACGGGCACCGCGTCTGGTGGGACGGAATGCCCGGCGGCGTCCGCTCCGAGATCGAGTGCGAAGGCCTGGTCCTCGGCCTGATGCCGGCTCCAGAAGCGCCGATCGACGCAGCCCACATTTTCGTCACCCAGCGCGCCGACATGGAGGCGAAGCTCGCCGCCTTGCGGCCGCTGCTGGCACCCGGCGGTTTCATCTGGGTGAGCTGGCCGAAGAAAGCCTCTAAAGTGCCCACCGACATAACGGAGGATCGAATCCGAGACGCCATCCGCCCCGCCACCGGCCTGGTCGATGTCAAGGTCTGCGCCGTCGACTCGATCTGGTCGGGGCTCAAGCTGATGGTTCGCCGGGAGAAACGCTGATCTCTATTGCGAACGCTTCGCATTATCGCTAGATGAACTTCATGATCGTCTGCGTCTGCAACGCGATTCGCGAAACCGAGGTCCGCCAGGCCGCCCGCGAAGGCGCGTCCTGCCCGACCAGCGCCTACGGACGCTTCGGCCGCAAGCCGCGCTGCGGCCAGTGCTTCTCATTCGCGCGCGAGGTCATCGCCGCCGAACGTGCGACTGCGTAGCAAGAGCAGCCCCGTTTTTCGCAGTTTTCCGCGGGTTTCCGCTTCCTTTTAGAGCCTCGTCGCGCTAAGCGGTCGTCCTGCAGGGAGGCGGCCATGAAGGGCGATGCGAAGGTTATCGAGCTCCTCAACGAGGCTTTGAGGAACGAGCTCACCGCCACCAACCAATATTGGCTCCACTACCGCCTGCTCGACAATTGGGGGGTGAAGCGGCTCGCCGCCTTCGAGCGCGGCGAGTCGATCGACGAGATGAAGCATGCCGACCGGCTCGCCTGCCGGATCCTCTTCCTCGAAGGGCTGCCCAACTTCCAGCTGATGGGCCGGCTCCGCATCGGCGAGACCGTCGAGGAGGTGCTGCGCTCCGACCTCGCGCTCGAGATGGAGGCGCTCGAGCAGCTGCGGAACGCGATCCAGCATTGCGAGGCGGTCCGAGACTATGTCAGCCGCGACCTCTTCGCCGAAATCCTCGAGAATGAGGAAGCCCATGTCGATGCCCTCGAGACCCAGTTCGAGATGATCGCCCGGATGGGTCTCGAAAACTACATCCAGCTCCAGTCGAAGCCGGCGGAGGACTGAGCTCTCTTCCCGCACGGCGGCAGGAGGGCTAGACCTCGCCGACTGACGTTTCGGAAGGGGGAAATACCGAAATGACTGCCGTTACCGAGCCGCCGCCGCGCATCGCTACCCTCGACATCGTCCGCGGAGTGGCGGTGATGGGCATATTGGCGATGAACATCGTCGCCTTCGCAATGCCCTTCCAGGCCTATATGAACCCGCTCGCCTATCGCTGGGAAAGCTCGGCGGACTTCGTTTCCTGGGCGGTCAGCTTCATCTTCGTCGACGGCAAGATGCGCGGCCTCTTCTCCTTCCTGTTCGGGGCGAGCATGCTGCTGGTCATCGAGCGGGCGCAAGCGGGCGGGCTGCCGGCGAAGTCGATCCATTACCGCCGCATGTTCTGGCTGCTCGTCTTCGGCCTCATCCACCTCTACCTGATCTGGTTCGGCGACATCCTCGTTGGCTACGCCCTGGTCGGAATGATCGCCTGGTTCTTCCGCAACAAGGAGCCGGCAGCCCTCATCCGCTGGGGCGTGGCCCTGGTCGCCGTCCAGCTGATGGTTTTCGCCGGGCTCGCCTTCGGCGCCTTCTACCTGCAGGATGCCGCCGCGGCGCCGGGAGCGCCCGCCGAGGTGGTGAAGGAATGGCGGAGGCTCCAGGAGGATTTCGGGGTCCCCGCCGGCCAGCCGCTAAACGCGAAACTGGCGATGTTCCGCGGCGATTATATGGGGATCGCGGCTTACCGGCTCGACTCGCATGCGACCGCGCCGCTCAAGGGGCTGGTGATGTTCGGCTGGGAGACCCTCGCTTATTTCCTGTTTGGAATGGTGGCGCTGAAGAACGGCTTCCTGCGCGGCGGCTGGAGCGACTCCGCCTACCGCCGCGCCGCTCTGATCGGCTTCGGAATCGGCGTTCCTGCCTATGCCCTGCTCGCCTGGATCCTCGTCCGCGACGGCTTCTCGGTGCCGATGGTCTTCGCGATCGTCATGGCCGCGACAGTGCCGTTCAGGCCGCTGATGGTGGTGGCGACGGCCGCCCTCATCATCCTCGTCACCCGCCGCGGTGGAGGCCTGGTCGAACGCATCGCCGCCGCCGGCCGCGCCGCCTTCACCAACTATCTCGGCACCAGCCTGATCATGACCACCCTGTTCTACGGCTATGGCGGCGGCCTGTTCGGCAATCTCAGCCGGGCCGAATTGTGGCTGCCGGTGGTGGCGATGTGGGTTTTGATGCTGCTCTGGTCCAAGCCCTGGCTCGACCGGTTCCAGTACGGGCCGCTCGAATGGCTGTGGCGCTCGCTTTCCCGCTGGTCGTGGCAGCCGATGCGGCGGCCGGTG
>DATHBY010000247.1:0-4181 GCA_035295885.1 Allosphingosinicella sp. | reverse complement strand
AGCTTTCCTTCCGAGCCCACTTCGCGTGCCACGCGCGTCACTTCGGACGCGAAGCCGTTCAGCTGGTCGACCATGGTGTTGATGGTGTTCTTGAGCTCGAGGATCTCGCCCTTCACCTCGACGGTGATCTTCTTGGAGAGGTCGCCCGAGGCGATGGCGGTCGCCACCTCGGCGATGTTGCGCACCTGGCCGGTCAGATTGCCGGCCATCAGGTTCACCGAGTCGGTCAAGTCGGCCCAGGTGCCGGCAACGCCTTCCACCTGCGCCTGACCGCCGAGCTTTCCTTCCGAGCCCACTTCGCGGGCCACACGCGTCACTTCGGATGCGAAGGAGTTCAGCTGGTCCACCATGGTGTTGATGGTGTTCTTGAGCTCCAGGATCTCGCCCTTCACGTCGACGGTGATCTTCTTGGACAGGTCGCCCCTGGCGACGGCGGTGGTCACTTCCGCGATGTTGCGCACCTGGCCGGTCAGGTTCTCGGCCATCGAGTTCACGTTGTCCGTGAGATCCTTCCAGGTGCCGGCGACGCCCTTCACGTTGGCCTGGCCGCCGAGCTTGCCTTCGGTTCCGACCTCGCGCGCCACGCGAGTCACCTCGGAGGCGAAGGAGGCGAGCTGCTCGACCATCGTGTTCACGATCTTGCCGATGCGAAGGAACTCGCAGCGCAGCGGCCGGCCGTCGATCTCGACCGTCATCGACTGGCTGAGGTCGCCCTTGGCGACCGCGCCGATGACACGGGCGACCTCCGCGGTCGGCTGGACCATGTCCTCGATCAGCTCGTTGACGGAGCGGATGGCGGATTCCCAGCCTCCGGTGGCGGCCTTGACCCGGCCGCGCTGGCTGATCTTGCCTTCCTTGCCGACGACCTGCGAGAGCCGCCCGAGCTCGTCGGTCATCTGCTCGTTGAGCGCGACGGTCTCGTTGAACAGCCGGGCGATCTCGCCGTCCTCACCCGGCAGATCCTCGGCGAGGCGGACTGTGAAATCGCCCCGGCGGAAGCTGCGCAGTGCGCTAAGGAGCTGGCGGCGATCGATAAAATCGCGGGGAGCTTGTACGTTCACCAATCCACTCCTTCGTGCGTCTTCCCCCGACCGTGTCGCCAGTGTCAGGCCCCCGCCCGTCGCCTAACCATAGCCGAACAATGAAAAAATCCACCCCAGAAATTTGCAAAGCGTTCGATTAACTAGGAGCGCCTCGGTGAGCGGCTTACACGGGGATGGCCGCGTGCAGCCTTGCCATTGCGTCGTGGGCGGCTAAAGGCGGTGAAGGGGAGCGGTCTGGTGGTCACGCAAAGCGTCGATGCGCTGATGGCGGCGGGACTGGTGATCGCCGAAGCGGACGGCTCCGCCCGCTGCAGCCCGGCTTCGGACGTCCTCGACCGGCTCGTGGAGGGGGCGGAGGCGTTGTCCTCGAGGCGCCCGGACGCGGTGAGGCGAATGATCGTCGCCGCAGCCAATCCCGCAATCACCGCCTTCGCCGACGCCTTCCGGCTGCGAAAGGACTGAAATGTTCACGTCGTTCCCGGCCGCGGTCTACCTGCTGTGCTTCCTGACCAGCGCCGCCTGCGCGTTTCTGCTCGCGCGCAGCTACCGCCGCGCGGGCGCCCGGCTGCTGTTCTGGAGCGCGCTGTGCTTCCTGTTCCTGGCGGTCAATAATCTTGTGGTGATAATCGATCTGCTTCTCCTCCCGGACACCGATTTTCGAGCGGTCCGGCACGGGCTCGCCCTGGCGGCGCTGGGCGTGCTGCTGTTCGGCTTCATCTGGGACCTGGAGGAATAGGTGGAGACCTTGCTCGACTTCCTCTCCGGCGCGATCACGACGGGCTTTGTCGTCGCCGGCTTCTTCTTCCTGCGCTTCTGGAAGCGGACCCGCGAGAGCCTGTTCCTCGCTTTCGCAGCAGCTTTCTGGCTGCTCGGCCTCGCCCAGGCGCTTCTGACCTTCACCGACATTCCGGTCGAGGAGCGAAGCTGGCTCTTTCTTCTCCGGCTGGCCGCTTTCTCGCTCATTCTCGTGTCCATCTGGAGGAAGAATCGCCGGGCGTGACGGAGCAGGTGTCTCTCGCCCTGGCGCGCCGGATCGCGCTTGCCGCCCAGGGCTTCGGCCGCGAGCGGCCCGAGGCGCCCGGCCCGGGCCACCTTCGGCGCACCGTCGCCCGCCTCGGGCTCCACCAGATCGACAGCGTCAACGTGCTTGTCAGGGCCCATTACCTGCCGGCTTTCTCGAGGCTGGGCGCCTACGACCGAGACCTTCTCGACCGCGCCGCCTGGGGTCCGAAGCGGGAGCGACGGCTGTTCGAATATTGGGCTCATGAAGCCTCGCTTCTCCCGCTGGAGATGCATCCTTTGCTGCGCTGGCGGATGGAGTCCGCCGAACGCGGCGAGATCGGCTGGGGGAGCCTCAAAGCCTATGCCGGCGAGCGCCGGCCGGAGGCGGAGGCTATCCTCGAGCGAATACGGGCCGAGGGGCCGCTGGCGGCTTCGGATTTCGAGGAGGGCAGGGGGAAGAGCGGCTGGTGGGAATGGGGTGACACCAAGCGCGCCCTGGAATGGCTGTTCTGGGCGGGCCTCATCACCACCGCGACCCGGCGCCCCAGCTTCGAGCGGGTCTACGACCTCACCGAGCGGGTCGTGCCCGAAGCCATCATGGCGCTGCCGACTCCGGCCGAGGCGGACTCGAAGCGGGCGCTGGTGGCGCATGCCGCGCAGGCGCTCGGCATCGCCACCGAGGCCGAGCTGCGCGACTATTTCCGGCTGAAACCCGAAGCGGCGAGGCGGGCGGTGGCGGAACTGGCGGAGGAGGGTGTGCTCATCGAAGCCGCCGTCGAGGGCTCGGCCCGGCCCTTCTACCTGCACCGCGCCGCGCGCCGGCCGCGCCGAATCCGGGGGCAGGCGCTGCTCGCGCCGTTCGACCCGCTGGTCTGGGAGCGAAGCCGGACGGAGCGGCTGTTCGGCTTCCGCTACCGGATCGAGATCTACACGCCCGCCGAGAAGAGGGTGCACGGCTATTACGTGCTTCCTTTTCTCCTCGACGAGGCGCTGGTCGCCCGGGTGGACCTCAAGGCCGACCGCCAGCGCTCGCGGCTGCTGGTCCGGCAAACGACTCTGGAGCCCGGTGCGCCGGCGGAGACCGGCGAGAGGCTCGCCGCCGAGCTCCAGCTGATGGCGCGGTGGCTGGGGTTGGAGGCCGCGGAGACCTGAGCGGGGAGCCGATTATGCCGCCTTTGGCGCGGGGCAGGATCGGGCGATGAACTCGCCGTGCATCGGCATATGCTCCGCCATCCGGGAATAGCTAAGCCGCATCTTGTCGAGGGCGTCGGCGATCATCTCCTGATCGAGAGCGTCAGCCGCCGGCTCATGCTCCTCGGGAACCACGCCTTGCCCGAGCATCACCGCGGCCCAGCTCGGGGTCCCGAAAAGCTCCCGCCCGGCGCGAAAGACCCGTCCCTTCGCCCGCCAGAGCTCGATCTTGCGGGCGAGGCTGTCGGGGACTTCCATCGTCCGGCAATGGTTCCAGAAGTCGGAATCGTCCCGGCGGGTCATCTTGTAGTGGAGGATGATGAAGTCGCGAGCGTCCTCGTACACGTCCTGCATCTGCCGGTTATATTCGTCCCGTTCGACAGGGTCGAAGCGCTTGTCGGGGAAGAGCGCCAGAAGCTTCACGATCCCGCTCTGGATGAGGTGGATGCTGGTCGATTCCAGCGGCTCGATGAAGCCGCTCGACAGGCCGAGCGAGACCACGTTGCGGTTCCACGCGAGCCTGCGCCGGCCGGCAATGAACGACAGCCGGCGGGGATCCGCGATCGGCTCGCCCTCGAGATTCGCGAGCACCAGCGCTACGGCGTCGGGATCGGCTATGTGGTCGCTCGAATAGACGAGGCCGTTGCCCATCCGGTGCTGGAGGGGGATTCGCCATTGCCAGCCGCTGGAGCGGGCGGTGCAGCGGGTGAAGGGATCGGGCTGCCCCGGATAGCGGCTGGGAACGGCCACGGCCCGATCGCACGGAAGCCAGCGCTTCCACTCCTCATATCCGGTCTCCAGCTTCTGCTCGATCAGGAGGCCGCGGAAGCCGGAGCAGTCGATGAACAGATCGGCTTCCAGCGCCCTTCCATCCGCAAGGGTGACGGATTGGACATTGCCGCTCGTCGCGTCCAGCGCCGAGGCGACGATATTGCCTTCGACGCG
>DATHBY010000246.1:0-5073 GCA_035295885.1 Allosphingosinicella sp. | reverse complement strand
CAGCGCGGCGGTGATGGAGGCGCTCCACCTGTCGACGGCATTGGGCGCCTTCATCGCGGGCGTAATGCTCGCCGATTCGCCCTACCGCCACGAGCTAGAGGCGGACGTCGACCCGTTCCGCTCCATCCTGCTCGGACTGTTCTTCGTCGCCATCGGGATGATGCTCGACCTCGGAGTGATCACCGCGCGGCCGCTGTTCGTCATCGGCATGGCGGCGGCCCTGATCGGGCTCAAGGCGGCCATCCTCTTCGGCCTCGCCAGGGCGTTCGGAATGAAGTCGCGCCGGGCGATCAAGCTCGGCCTGCTGCTCAGCCAGGGCGGCGAGTTCGGCTTCGTGCTGTTCGCCGCCGCCCAGAGCGCGCTCCTCATCGACCCGGCGGCGGCCAGCCTGTTCGGAGCCATCGTCACCGTCTCCATGGCGACGACTCCGTTCCTGATGATGCTCAACGACTGGCTGGACCGCCGCGCCAGCCGCCGCGACGGCGACGGACTCGACGGTCCCGAGCTTTCAAGCCCGACCCAGGCGATCGTCGTCGGCTACGGCCGCTTCGGCCAGACCGTCGCCCAGATGCTGATGGCGAAGGGGATCACCGTCACGCTGATCGATTCCAAGCCCAGCCAGATCGAGACCAGCGGGTCATTCGGCTCCAAGGTCTATTACGGCGACGGCACCCGCCTCGATCTGCTCCGCCTCGCCGGCGGCGGCGAGGCCAGGGCGATCCTCTTCTGCCTCGACGACCGCGCGCCGACTGCGCATCGCCTTGAGCCGATCCTCAAGGCCTTTCCCCAGGCGGCCGTGTTCGTCCGCGCCTTCGACCGGCTGCACCTGATGGAGCTCGCGCCGCTCGACATCCAATGCACCGTCCGCGAGGTCTTCGAATCCGCCGTGATGATGGGCCGTCAGGCGCTCGCCTTGTTCTGCGTGGCCGCCGGCGAGGTTGACAGGGTCGAGCAGGAATATCGCGACCGCGATCGCCGGCGGCTCGACAGCCAGACCGCCTCGGGCGACATCCACGCGCTCGAGGAGAATATGTTCGGCCCGGACAATCCGCTGGCAGCGCGTGGCGGCGGAACCGAGCCCGAAGAATCGGCTAAGGCGCCATCTCCCGGCTGAGGAAGTCCTCCACCTCGCCCAGCTCCACCGAGCGGTCGACGAACGCCTTTCCGATCCCCCTGGTGAGAACGAACGGCACCCGGCCGGCGCTCGCCTTCTTGTCGCTCGCCATGCGCCCGGCGAGACGCTTCGGGTCGACCCCTTCGAGGCGGACCGGCAGCCCGGCCGAGGCGAGATGCGCCGCCACCCGCGCTGCCTCATCCTCGCCGCACAGGCCCCGCCCAGCGGAGAAGCGGAACGCCAGCGTCATTCCGAGGGCCACCGCCTCCCCGTGGAGCATGGCGAAGCCGGACTCGGCCTCCAGCGCATGGCCGAAGGTATGGCCGAAATTGAGCAGCGCCCGCCGCCCAGTCGTCTCGAGCTCGTCCTCAGCGACGATCGCCGCCTTGGCTCGGACGCAGGTCTCGATGGCGCGGAGCCGCGCCGCTTCGTCTCCCGCCAGCAGGGCCGCGGCCTTAGCCTCGCACCAGGCGAAGAAGCCCGGATCGCCGATCAGCCCGTATTTCACGACCTCCGCATAGCCGGCGCGCAGCTCGCGCTCCGGCAGGGTGTCCAGAGTCGAAGGGTCGATCAGCACCGCCGCCGGCTGGTGGAAGGCGCCGATCAGATTCTTGCCCATCGCGGCGTTGATCGCGGTCTTGCCGCCGACCGAGGAATCGACCTGCGCAAGCAAGGTCGTCGGCACCTGCACATAGGCGCAGCCCCGCTTGAGGATGGCTGCCGCGAAGCCGGCGAGGTCGCCGACCATGCCGCCGCCGAAGGCGAGGATCGAGTCGCCTCGCTCGACTCCCAGATCGAGCAGCCGGCCGGTCAGCGCCTCGAGCTGCGCCCAGCTCTTGCTTCCCTCGCCCGGAGGCACGATCACCGGCACGATATCGAGCCCGGACGCCGAGAGCCGTGCCCCTTGCGCGGCCCAGACATTCCCGTCCGAAACCGCCACGATCCGGCCGCTCCGGGCATGAGGCGCAAGCAGCTCGCCGGCCCGGTCGAGCAGGCCCGCTCCGATGGCGATCGAATAGCTCCGCTCCCCGAGTCCGACCTCGATCCGCTTCATCGGGGCCGCTCCGCCAGCGCCTGCACGATCCGCTCGACGATATGCTCATGCGGTCCGGGGCCGCTCGGCACGCGCAGATGCGCCTCGGCATAGACCGGGTTGCGAGCCGCCGCGAGCTCGCTCAGCAGGGGGAGGGGGTCCTTGCCGGCGAGCAGCGGTCGGTGCCCCCGCCGGGCCACCCGCTCGGCCAGTGTCCCGACCTCCGCCTCCAGCCAGATGGCGATGCAGCGCTCGAGGATCAGGGCCCTGGTCTCGGCATCCATGAAGGCGCCGCCGCCGGTCGCGATCACCTTTGGCTCGCCGGCGATCAGGCGCCGGAGCACGCGCCGCTCGCCGTCGCGGAAGCTCGCCTCGCCGAAGCGGTCGAATATCTCCTTTATCTCGTGATCGGCCGCCCGCTCTATCTCCTCGTCCGAATCGACGAACGGAAGGCCGAGCCGCCGGGCCAGCCGCCGCCCCACGGTCGACTTTCCCGCCCCCATCAGCCCGACGAGGACGATCGATCGTTCGGGGACTGGAAGCGCATCGGACATGGCGGCAGGGGCTATACAGGGGGGCGGCTCGTGGGGCAAAAGGCCGGCCATGCGTATCCAACCCCTTCAGCGTCGGCGTAAATCCATCGTGCCGAAGCTTCTCTTCGCCCTCCTTCTCCTCTTCCTGGGCTGGCTGGTCTGGCTCGGCTTCCAATCCTACGAGGTCCCGACCCAGCGGATCGAGCAGGACGTCACCAATGAAGCCCTTGCGGGCTAAGCTCCTCCTCCTCCTCGCCGGCGGAGCGTCGCTGGCCTTCGCCATCCCGGCGATGGGCCAGCGCGAGAAGGGCCCGGAATCGCTGCTGCCACCCGGCTTCGGCGAGCCGCCCCCGCCTGCGCCCAAGGCGCCTTCGCCGGACGCCCCGGCGACGCCCTCGCCCTCGCCGCCGGTCTCGCCCTCGACTCCGGCGCCCGCACCGGCCCCGCCCCGCCTCGCGCCGCCGGGGATCGAGGATGCCGCGGCCGAGGATCTGGAGGCGCTTGCCCGCCAGGCGATGCCACCTCCGATCGAGATTCCCGAGGAGTCGCGCCGTCCGGTCAACCCGGTCGGCGTGCTTCGCCCCGGCAACCGGGGACTCGGCCTCGACGCCTTCGGAACCGCCAACGGCCGCTTCCTCAGCGGCCTGATGGGCCGGCTCAACGCTCCGCTGCCGTCGCGCTGGACGTCGATCCTGCTTCGCCGCGCCTTGCTCTCCGAAGCGGCGGCGCCTCCCGGAGTGAACGAGGTCGATTGGGTCGCCGAGCGCGCCTGGCTGCTGCTTCGGATGGGTGAGGCCGACAGCGCCCGGATGCTCGTCCAGGCCATCGACGTCGATCAATTCACCCCGCGCATGTTCACCGTCGGAGTTCAGACGGCGCTGGCGACCGCCGATCCGGCGGCGCTCTGTCCGCTCGTCGGCCCCGGCCGCAAGGTCTCGGACCAGAAGGTCTGGCCGCTCGCCGACGCCATGTGCGCCTCGCTCGAGGGAGATGCCGCGCGCGCCAGCCAGCTGATCGACCAGGCGCGGCGCCGGGCCGGCAATGGAATCGACACCCTGCTCGCGCAAAAAGTGATCGGCGCCGGCACCAACACTCGCGGCG
The DNA here is from genome assembly GCA_035295885.1 of Allosphingosinicella sp. Taxonomy (GTDB): domain Bacteria; phylum Pseudomonadota; class Alphaproteobacteria; order Sphingomonadales; family Sphingomonadaceae; genus Allosphingosinicella. The sequence goes on along the minus strand of DATHBY010000246.1, from coordinate 1,292 downwards.
CCGTCACCATCGAATGGGAGGGCGTCGAGGAGCTGAGCAGCTGGCGTTTCGGCCTCGCCAGCGCGACCGGCCTCGAAATCCCCGCCGCGCTGCTCAACCGCGCGGGCCCGGCCGTCTGGGCCTGGCAGGCGCGGGCGCCGATGGTCCCGCTCGAGGATCGAATCGCGGCGGCCCAGCGGGCGGCGACGCTCGGCGTCTTCTCCAATGCTTCCCTGGTCGAAATGCACAGCCTGCTCGCCGACCGCACCGATCCTTCGGAGATCGAGGCGAGCATCGGCGGCCGGCTGCGCAAGGCCTATGTCGCGGCCACCGTCGGCGACCGCATCGATGCGATGCGCAATCTGTGGGGGGAAGGGGACGACCGTTACGGCCGCTTCATCCTCACCGCCGCCGCGGCGGCGCGAATCCCGCCCTCCGCCGATTACGGCAACCGCGCCGACGATCTCGTCGCCTCGATGATGACGGCCGGCTACGACCGCTTCGCCGCCCCGTGGGGGCCGGTCGCGGACGGCATGGACGGGGACGACGGCCATCGCGCCTGGTCGATCCTCGCCGTCGGCGCCCCTCGCCCCGTCGTCGATCTCGGCGCGGACCGGGTCGAGGACTTCATCGAAAGCGCCGGCAGCCATCGCGGCAGGATGCTGGTCGCCGCCCTGGCCGGCCTCGGCCGGCTCAACGATCCGCTCCCTTACGGAGTCAGCCCGGCGCCGCGCAGCCGCTGGGCCAATATCATCACCGCCGCGGCGAGGGCGAACCAGCCCGGCACCGTCGCTCTTCTCGCCGGCGTCGGCATGCAGACGGGGAGCTGGCGCGGAGTGCCGCCGGAGCATCTCTACCATATCGTCAGGGCGCTGAAGGAGGTCGGGCTCGAATATGAGGCCAGGATGATCGCTGCCGAGGCGATGACCCGGCTGTGAGCGCGGTCCGCGAGGACGGGCAGCTGATCGCCGCCTTCCTCGAAATGCTCGCGGCCGAGGCCGGGGCGGCGCTCAACACCCGCCTCGCATATGAACGCGACCTTCGCGGCGCCTCGGAGCTGCTCGGCGGCAGCCTCTCCGGCGCATCGCAGGAGGAGCTGAAGCGCCTGTCCGAAGCCTGGCTGCCGCTCAAGCGGACGACGGTGGCGCGCAAGGCGGCCGCGCTGCGCCGCTTCTACGGCTTCCTCCACGACGAAGGCCTGCGCGGCGACGATCCTTCGGCCGCTCTGCCCCGCCCGGCGGGTGGCCGGCCGCTGCCCAGGATACTCGGCCACGACGCCGTCGGCGCCCTGTTCGCAGAGCTCGACCGCCGCC
>DATHBY010000245.1:0-2626 GCA_035295885.1 Allosphingosinicella sp. | reverse complement strand
CGCCCCTTCCAAGGGGATGACGCTGCCCTTCATCAGCTATGGCGGCTCATCGATGGTGGCGCTGTCGATCGGAATGGGGCTTCTGCTCGCCTTCACGAGGCGGAATCCCTACCTCCACCGCTCGCCCTACGTCGTGAAATGGAGCGGGCGATGAAGGTGGTGGAACCATGCTGAGCCGTCACTACGTCCTCGCCGCCGGCGGGACCGGGGGGCATATGATCCCGGCCCACGCGCTCGCCGACGAGCTGATGCGGCGCGGGCACAGGGTCGCGCTGGTCACCGACGATCGAGGGGCGCGGATTCCGGGGCTGTTCGAGGGGGTGCCGGTCCACATCCTCCCGGCGGGACGGCTCGGAGGCGGGCCGGTCGGCTGGCTCAAGGCGATAAGCAAGATCTTCACCGGGCGGGCGATGGCCTCGCGACTGTACGAGACGTTCGAGCCGTCCGCGGTGATCGGCTTCGGCGGCTATCCGGCCCTCCCGGCGCTTATGGCGGCCCAGCGCGATCGAATCCCGACCCTGATCCATGAGCAGAATGCCGTGCTCGGCCGGGTCAACCGGATCCTTTCGGGACGGGTGGACGCGATCGCCACCGCCTATTCCAGCGTCCAGCGGCTGGCGAAGAGCCGCGAAACCAAGACCCGCCTCGTCGGCAACCCGGTGCGCGACGAGGTGCTCGCGCTTCGCGACCAGCCCTATCCGGAGCTGACCGACGAAGGCGTGTTCCGGCTGCTCGTCACCGGCGGCAGCCAGGGCGCGACCGTCCTTTCCCAGGTGGTGCCCGAAGGGCTCGGCCTTCTGCCCGAGCATTTCCGCCGCCGGCTGCAGGTGACCCAGCAATGCCGCGCCGAGGATATCGAGAGCGTTCGGGCGCGCTACTCGGCGCTCGGAATCGCGGCCGAGCTCGCCACCTACATTCCCGACATGCCGGACAAGCTCGCCTGGACCCACCTCGTCATCGCCCGGGCCGGCGCCTCGACCATCGCCGAGCTCACCGTCGCCGGGAGGCCCGCCATCCTCATTCCGCTGCCGTCGGCGACCGACGATCACCAGACCGCCAACGCCCTCGAGATGGCCAGGGCGGGCGGGGCGCGGACGATCGCGCAGAGGAACTTCACCCCGGTCGAGCTCGCCAAGCAGATGCAGAAGCTCGGCCTCGAACCCGCCGCGCTCGCCAATGCCGCGGCCCGGGCCAAAGCGGTCGGGCGCCCCAACGCGGCGAGCGACCTCGCCGACCTGGTGGAGTTGACCGGCCGCGATCTCGGCGCCGATCCGATCCCTGCCGAGGAGATGATCCTCACCCCGATCCCCAGCGGGGCCTATGCCTGATGGCCGGGCGGGGGATGAAAGGGGTCGCCAAGGACATCGGCACCATCCATTTCGTCGGGATCGGCGGCATCGGCATGTCGGGCATCGCCGAGGTGATGCACATATTGGGCTACAAGGTGCAGGGCTCCGACGTCGCCGACGGCTATGTCATCGAGGGGCTGCGCAAGTCCGGAATCGCGGTCAAGGTCGGACATCATCCCGACAATCTCGGCGACGCCGCGGTGGTGGTGATCTCGACCGCGATCAAGAAGGACAATCCGGAGCTGGTCTGCGCCTATGAGCGCCGGATCCCGGTCGTCCGCCGGGCGGAGATGCTCGCCGAGCTTATGCGGCTGAAGTCGACGGTGGCGGTGGCCGGCACTCACGGCAAGACGACGACGACCTCGATGATCGCGGCGATGCTCGACGCCGGCGGAATCGACCCGACGGTGATCAACGGCGGAATCATCAACGCCTACGGCTCCAACGCCCGGCTCGGCAGCTCGGACTGGATGGTGGTCGAGGCCGACGAGAGCGACGGCAGCTTCCTTCGGCTCGACGGCACGCTGGCCGTGGTCACCAACATCGATCCCGAGCATCTCGACCATTACGGCTCGTTCGAGAAGGTGAAGGACGCTTATGTCGAGTTCGTCGAGAACGTCCCTTTCTACGGAGCCGCCCTGCTCTGCGTCGACCATCCCGAGGTGCAGACGATCATCCCCCGGCTTCGCGACCGGCGGGTGGTGACCTACGGCTTCGCGGCGCTCGCCGACGTGCGCGGCGAGAATGTGCGGCCGGTGCCGGGCGGCAACCGCTTCGACGTCTCGCTTCGCGACCGGTCCGGCAACGTCGCCGTCATCTCAGACATCGACCTGCCGATGCCTGGCCGCCACAACGTCCAGAACGCCCTCGCCGCGATCGGAGTCGCCGCCGAGCTTGGCATCCCGCATGAGACGATCGCTCGGGGCTTCGAGAAGTTCGGCGGGGTCAAGAGGCGCTTCACCAAGGTCGGCGAGATCGAAGGCGCGACGATCATCGACGATTACGGCCACCACCCGACGGAGATCCGCGCCGTTCTCTCCGCCGCTCGCGAGGGGGCTCAGGGGCGTGTGATCGCGGTCGTCCAGCCGCACCGCTACACCAGGCTCCGCGACCTGATGGAAGAGTTCCAGGGCGCGTTCAACGATGCCGACATCGTCTTCGTCACCCCGGTCTATCCCGCCGGTGAGGATCCGATCGAGGGGGTGGATTCCGAGGCTCTAGCCGAAGGGCTCAAGCAGCGCGGCCACCGGGCGGTGAAGGCGGTGGCCGACCTGGAC
>DATHBY010000244.1:0-4682 GCA_035295885.1 Allosphingosinicella sp. | reverse complement strand
GGGATCAGTGGCTGTTGTGGGCCTCGTCGCCGCCCGCCCGGATCTTCGGCGGCGGCACCGGGTCGCCCGGCGCGTGGGGCTTGGCGCCGACCGCCGGCGGCGCGGCCTGGGGCCGGTCGGCCGCGGCCTGGGCGTTGCCCGCCGCCTGCATCGCGTCCTGGACGTTCGCGCCCTGGTCGGCGGCGTTGCGCAGGACGTCGGCCGCTTCGGGGGTGCTCTGCTCCGCCGCGCGCTCGAGCGCCTCGGCGTTGTTCTCGGCCGCGCTCTGCTGGCCGCAGGCGGCGAGGATCAGCGGGGCGAGCAGCGCGAAAGGCAATTTCTTCATCGACTCGGCTCCTCGGCAGGACAGGCAGGCGCACAACGTGGCGGAGCGGCAAGGGTTGCGGCGGCGCAACAGGCCGGGGAGAATTTTAACCATGAAGCGATTTTTGCCGTTTCTCAACTTTTCGGCTTGATAAGCATGGGGCCGTGACTCAGATCGACGACCTCGCCCTGACCAGATTGTTCTCGCCGCTCGCGGGCTGGGCGGAGCATCGGCTCGGCATCGGCCAGTGGCGGGTGTCGTTCGAATGCCTGAACGGCCACCTGGTCTTCTATATGGCGGGCGTCGCCTTCTCGATCGGCGGCAAGGGCATGACGGACGGCATCTTCGCCAACCTGCTGGTCGCGCTCGCCTGGCTGCTGCTGATGGAGGCGGCGCGCCGGGTCGCATGCCGGCAGGCGGGATCCTCGCTGGGAGTCCAGACCGCACGGATGCGCGAATGGCTGTTCCGGGTGATCCTGCTGGTGTCGCTGCCGATCAGCGTCTCCAGGATCGAAGGGCTCGCCGGCGCCTGCTACAGCGTCTCGCTCTTCCTTCTCCTCTGCCACCTCTACTTCAAGGCCTGCGACTCGCCGCCGCCGCAGCGCCGCCGCGACCTCGCCTACAGCCGCGGGCGGTAGGGCTCGCCCGGATTATCAGAGCTCCTTCGCAAACCTATAGCTGGTCCGCTCGAAGCCGAGCCTGCGGTAGAAGCCGTGCGCGCCGGACAGATCGACGTTGCTGGTGACCTCGACGAGGCCGCAGCCCTTCGCCCGCAACCGCTCGAGGACCGCCTCGACCAGAGCGCGGCCGACTCCCCGCCGGCGCTCACCGTCCGCGACCATCATCATCGTGATCCGCCCGACCGGTTGCGGCCGGTGAAGGACCGGGGTGACATGCCAGGAGAGCACCCCGATCACGATCCCCTGCTCCGCAACCAGAGGAGTCTCTCCGGCCTTCTTCAGAGCCGGCAGGCGGCGTGCGATGTCGTCCGGGCCGGCCTCGAAGCCGAGGGCGGTGATCAGGGCGCTGATCGCCTCCGAATCCGCCGGCCGCGCCGGCCGGACGGCAAGCGGGGGCGGTTCCGGTTCGGGCTCCGGTTCGGGTTCGGGCTCCCGAGCCGGCCGCGACTCAGCTTCGGGCTCGGCCCGCTTCCTGCGCCGCGGCGGCGGCCTGGCGCCGGCGGTTTTTAGCGAGGTCTTCCAGTCGGCGAGCGCCCCCTTGTGGAGATACTCCTCTATCTCCCCGGCGGTGGCGGTGAGGCCGGAGCGGCCGAAGCCGAGCAGCTTCGCGCCCTCGGCGTCGGTCAGGCCGTAGCGGCCGTAATCGCCCTTGCTCGGAGTTCGGATTCGCGATTTCACGAGCTTCAGGCCGCGATTCGCCGCGGCTTCCCGCAGCCTCTCGTCGCGGCCCGGATCGCCCATGAGCTGCGCGGCGGCCGTCAGCTCTTCTTGGCGGTGCTCGTCTTCTTCGCGCCGCCGCTCTTCTTGGCGCCGCCGGAGCCCGAACGGCCGCGCACCAGCGGAATTGCGGCGGCGGCGATCACTCCGGCCGCCAGCGCGGCGCCGGCGGCAATCGCCGTCTTCGGATTCTCGCGGGCATAATCGCCGGCCTGCTCGGCGAGCTTGCCGGCGCGCTCGGAAATGGTCGCGGATCCGCCCTGCTCCTGCTGCGGCTCCTCGGTGGTTCCCGCATGGGGCATGGCGCTGTTGGGGATGTGGGACATGGGTAAGCTCCGTTCTTCGGGGGGTGGGTTGCGCAAGCGGAACGAGCACCGTCGCGGCAGGGTTCCGGACCGTCCGCCGGACTGGAGCCTCCGTTCGGCGCGGATTTTCGCCGCGCCGACCCATCCTTCGCTCCGTCTGACTTCGGCAGAGTAACGGCTTGACGCAAATCTTTGTTGCGGGAGCATTTTCTCAGAAACCTTGATCCAGGTTATTCGCTTTGCGGTCCATGATGCCGACCTACTATTTCACCCTGCGCGGAGAAAATTTCGAGCTGCCCGACCTTGCCGGCAAGAGTCTTAGCGACGATTCGGCCGCCCGCGCCGAGGCCGAGCGGCTCGCGGCCGAGCTAGTGGAGAGCGCGCTGATCTCGGGCTCGCTGCCCCCCAACGCGGTGGTCGAGGTCGATGACGAACGGATGCGGCCGGTGCTGGCGCTGCCGATCAACCTGGCGGAGGCCTGAAGCCATGCTCGCTTATCCGGTTCGACTCGTTCCCACCAAGGTCGGCGAGGTGCGCGTGGTCTTCCCCGACGTGCCCCAGGCGGTGGCGGAAGGCCGCGACGAGGAAGACGCGCTCTACCGGGCCAAATTCGTGCTCGAGATGTGCCTGGGCCACATGCTCGCCCATGGCGAGCTCCCGCCCCGGCCGTCCGACATATGCGGCGCACCCACCGTAACGACGGAGAAGTTCACCCAGGTTCGGGAAGCGGTTGCAGAGCCGGCGCCCTGATCGCGACGCTTTCGACGTTACCGTGAACCGTCACCCTGGTGGGTGCGCTCTTCACCCTGCCCTGGCTGCTGTTCTAGACGCTCAAGGCCCCGAACGTACGCGGGCTGCTGCTAGACTTTCCTGCTGAAGCAGAATCGTCACCCCGGACTTGATCCGGGGTCCACCTTTTTCTCAATCCCGGTGGAGGAAGAAGGTGGATGCCGGATCAAGTCCGGCATGACGAATGCCTCGCTTCCATCACAATAGGACAAACTCTAGCGGACGCAGATCCAGGTCGCTTCCTGCTTCTCGAGCGGGCGCTCCTTGTCGCCGCCCACCGTCACCCGCGCCGGCCAGCCGATCCCATATTGCGCCGCGTCGTCGCTTCCAGGTTCGGTGCGGCCGACGCTGAGCGTGACTCCGGGCCCGGTGAGGAAGCCGCCGGTGGGTCCGACCGGCCCGGTGACGGCGAGCGGCACCCGCCGGCCGTCCACCCGCGCGACCGCCCCGGCGGCATTGACGACGAGGAGCAGGCGGCGCTCTCGGTGAAGCCGGCACGCCGGGTTGGCGCGGAGCTCGGGCGTGAGGTCCGCCTCCTTGAGGTTGGCGAGGCGGGGCGCCGGCTCGATCTCCTCCGTGGTGCGCGAGGCGAGTTTTTCGAGCCGGTTCTCCAGCTCCTCGGCGCTGTTGGCCCGGGGCTCGTCGTCGTCCGGGCCGCCGCAGGCGGCGAGAAGGAGCGGGGCGAGGAGGAGCGGAGGACGGAACATGAAGCCACAACCCGGAACGGGTACGAATCGATCCCATGCCCCCGCGTTGGGGCCGGCCCGCGACCCTAGCGACGCCGCGGTGGCGCGCGTTCGAAGCGCCAGCTCGCTCCGCCTGTCCCTTTCACCTCGCCGAGCGTGGCCGTGCCGCCCAGCTCGAGCCGTGCGATGAATGCCGCCAGCGCCTCGCCGCGCGGCTTCGCGTCAGGCGCCAGGCACCGCAGGCAGCGCAGCACCAAGCGCCGTAGAAGCTCCGGCGGCAGCCCGTTCGGACGCAGAATCACGGCGTCCTGTCCTTCCTCCGTCCGCGCCGCGAACAGCGGCCCGACGGTCCATTCCAGCGCGGCCTCGGCCTCGGCCAGCCAGGCTGCGCTTCGGGCGAGGGCGGCGGGATCGAGCCATTCGGAGTCGCGCATTTGGCGCCGCAGCCGGGCCCGGTCGAACGCCTCGTCCTCGTTGCTCGGGTCCCGCGCCGGCTCGAGGCCCGCCGCCTCGACGATCGCCTGAAGCTCGGTCCGCCGCCATCCGAGCAGGGGTCGGCACAGGCGCAGCCGCCCGCCGGTCCCGGGCACGGCGCCCGCCGCCCTCACCCCGGCGAGCCCGGCGACGCCCGAGCCCCGGTTGAGGCGCATCAGCAGTGTCTCGGCCTGGTCGTCGCAATGGTGGGCGGTGAGGAGGAGCGACAGGCCCTGGCCGTCCATCCACTCCGCCAGCGCCGCATAGCGGGCCGAGCGCGCCGCCGACTGAAGCCCCTCGCCGGAGGATTCGACGAGCGCCGGGAGGACATGGTGCGGAACTCCGAGCCGGCCGCAGAGCCGCGCCACTGCCTCCGCCTCCGCCGCGCTTTCCGCGCGCAGGCCATGATCGACGGTGGCCGCCCTGACCCTGCCCGGGAAGGCGGCCTGGGCGAGAAGCAGCAAGGCGAGGCTGTCGGGCCCTCCGGAAACGGCGACCCCCAGCGGCGGCGCACCCGCCACCGCGTCGAGATCGAGGCTGAAGCGCGAGACGAGGTCGGGAAGCGGGGCGGCGGCCATGTCCGATCCTAGAGTTTGTCCTATTGTGATGGAAGCGAGGCATTCGTCATGCCGGACTTGATCCGGCATCCACCTTCTTCCTCCACCGGGATTGAGAAAAAGGTGGACCCCGGATCAAGTCCGGGGTGACGATTCTGCTTCGGCAGGAC
>DATHBY010000243.1:0-1590 GCA_035295885.1 Allosphingosinicella sp. | reverse complement strand
ATCAAAGTTCCATTCCGTGCGTTGGGCGGTTGTGGATAAGTAAGGGGATAAGGCTGTGATTTACCTGGCTGCCGCGCTCTTTTTCACCCTCGCCTTGCTTGCCGCTCTGGTGGCGATCCACGTGACGGTGCGGCTCCATTGGCCTGAAATCCTGCTCGCCCTTCGCGGCGAGCTCGGCGCTACGCCCCCGGCCCGGGTGGCGGCTCCGGCCGGGTCAAATCGGCGGCACGCTGCCTTTTGACCTTCGCGTAGCTCACGATACTGATCGGGATCATCATAGCATAGAGCACGGCGGCCACGCTCAGCGTCGGAAACGGCGCCGAGATGAGCGCGGCGAAGACCAAAGCGATCACCACCAACGCCCCGAGCCTGACATGGCTGCGCAGCCGAAGCGAGCCCCACGAGAAGGTGGCGAGGTTCGAGATCATCAGGAAACCGACCGCGGCCGCCCACGGCGCCGCCAGCCAGGGCTCGCGCAGCAGAGGCGCTTCCGTCCAAAGCCACAGATAGAGAGGCAGCAGCACCAGCCCCGCCCCGGCCGGCGCCGGCACGCCGGTCAGGAACCCGGCCGATTTGTGCGGCTGCTCGACCGAATCGATATTGGCGTTGAACCGGGCGAGTCGAAGCGCGCCGCACACCGCATAGGCGAGAAGGAACAGCCAGCCGTAGCGGTTCCAGCGCTCCACGTCCGTTCCCAGCTCCGCCAGCGGCTGAAGCACCCACAGATAGAGGATGATCGCCGGCGCGACTCCGAAGGCGGTGACGTCCGACAGCGAGTCGAGCTCGGCTCCGAACCGGCTCTGGCCGTTGAGCAGCCGGGCGATCCGTCCGTCGAGGCCGTCGAGTATCGCTGCCAGGACGACCGCTCCAACGGCCTTGTCCCACTCGCCGCCGATGGCGAAGCGGATTCCGAACAGGCCCGAGCAGAGCGCAAGCGCAGTCACCGCATTGGGGACGATCGTTCGGAGCGGGATCCCGCGGCGCGGCCGGTCCGCCCGCATCGGCGCCTTCACTGGGCGACGCCCTCCAGAGCGGCGGCGACTCCGGCCCGGGCAACGATCGTCTCGCCGGCGATGGTGCGCTGGCCGAGCAGCACCTGGGAGGAGGTGCCGGCCGGCAGGTAGACGTCGACCCGGCTTCCGAAGCGGATCAGGCCGACGCGCTGGCCGGCCGCGACGTAGTCGCCCGCCTTGACCCACGGCACGATCCGCCGCGCGACGAGGCCGGCGATCTGGGTGAAGCCGATCCTGACTCCGTCGCGGCCCTCGACGAGGATATGCTGGCGCTCATTCTCGTCGCTCGCCTTGTCGAGGTCCGCATTGAGGAACTTGCCGGCGATGTAGACCACGCGCTTGATCTCGCCGGCGATGGGCGAGCGGTTGATGTGGACGTCGAACACGGACATGAAGATCGAGACCCGGATGCAGGGACCGGGCGGAAGCCCGTCCTCACCGGCCAGCTCCGCCGGCGGCTGAACGGTCGCGATCATCGTCACCATGCCGTCGGCCGGAGCGACGATGAGCCCCTCCCCCTTCGGCGTGGTCCGGATCGGGTCCCGGAAGAAGGAGGCCACCCACAAGGTGACGCCCG
>DATHBY010000242.1:0-2296 GCA_035295885.1 Allosphingosinicella sp. | reverse complement strand
TAACCCAGATACAAATCCGGTTCGATCAGCTCCAGCTCGATCAGCTGCGGAGTACCGCCCGGGCCGCGCACCAGGTCGACCCGGGCGTAGAGCAGAGGCTCCTCCACCACCGCCAGGATCCGGGCCGCCGCCTCATGCTCGTCCCGGTCCGGACGATAGCCCGCGATGATCCCGTCAAATTCCGGCTGCACCCGGAAGTCGCCCGGCTGCGGCCGCTTGGCGACGGCGTGGCTGAAGGTGCCGCCGAAGAAGATCATCGAGACCTCCCCCGAAATCTCGATCTCCGGCAGATAGGGCTGGACCAGCGCCGCCCCCTCCGGCCCGCCCTCCAGCGGGGCGCCCGGCGACCAGCGGATCGTCCGCCAGGCGGTCGAAGACACCCTGGGCTTGGCGACCAGCCGGTCGGTGCCGAAGGCCCGAGCCGCCTCCTCCAGAGCAGCCTCGCTCAACTGGGTGCAATGGCGGGTGGGAACGACGGGCGCGCCCAGCTCCGCGAGCCGCTCCAGATAGATCTTGTCCGAGTTCCAGCGCAGCACCGATGCCGGGTTGCGCAGCCGCACCCCTTCCCCCTCCCAGCGGTCCACCGCCTCGCCCCATTGCACCGGAGCGAACGGATAGCCCCAGACGAGGAGCGGAAGGACGAGGTCGAAGTCGGCGAGACCGGAAGCGCTCGCCCAGTCGCGTGCCTCGACCTCGAGCCCGGCCTCGCGAAGCGGCGCGGAATTGCGCTCGAGCACGTCGCGCCAGCGGGTCTGGTATCCGTCGCTCGCCGGGTCCGGAGTCAGGATGCAGACCCGCCCGCTCATGGCATGTTGAAGTTGATGCCCTGCGCCAGCGGCAGCTCGCGGCTGTAGTTGATCGTGTTGGTCGCCCTGCGCATATAGTTGCGCCACGCGTCGGAGCCGCTCTCGCGGCCGCCGCCCGTCTCCTTCTCCCCGCCGAACGCTCCGCCGATCTCCGCCCCCGACGGTCCGATATTGACGTTGACGATCCCGCAGTCGGAGCCGGCGGCGGAGAGGAAGGTCTCCGCCTCGCGAATGTCGTTGGTGAAGATCGACGAGGCGAGGCCCTGCGGCGCCTTGTTATGCGCCGCGATCGCCTCCTCGAGCGAGCCGTAGCGCATGACGTAGAGGATCGGAGCGAACGTCTCGGTGAGGGTGATATCCGTCTGCCCCGGCATCTCGACGATGGCCGGCCTGACGTAGAGCCCGTCGATCCGCTCGCCGCCCTGCAGGGTGCCGCCCTCGGCCCGGGCCCGCTCCAGCGCCGCCTGCATCGCCTCGACCGCCGCCTCGTCGATCAGCGGCCCGACCAGGGTTCCTTCCTCCAGCGGATTGCCGACCGGCACCCCGGCCCAGACCTGCCGAAGCCGGGGCACCAGCCGGTCGTAAATCTCCTCATGGACGAACAGGCGCCTCAGACTCGTGCAGCGCTGCCCCGCCGTTCCGACCGCCGCGAAGGCGATCGCCCGCTCGGCCAGCGCCAGGTCCGCGGAGGGCGCCACCACCATGCCGTTATTGCCGCCAAGCTCGAGCAGGGTACGGCCGAAGCGCGCCGCCACCCGAGGCGCCACGGAGCGGCCCATCCTGGTCGAACCGGTGGCCGAGAGCAAAGCCACCCGCGGATCGTCGACCAAAACCCCGCCCGCCTCGATCCCGCCCTGCACCACCCGGATGAGCCCGGCCGGCGCCTCGCCGAACCGCTCCGCCGCCCGCTCGAACAGGGCCTGCACGGCGACCGCGGTCAGCGGAGTCTTCTCCGACGGCTTCCACACCACCGAATCGCCGCAGACGAAGGCGAGGCAGGCGTTCCACGCCCACACCGCCACCGGGAAGTTGAACGCCGAGATCACTCCCACCACGCCCAGCGGATGCCAGGTCTCCATCATCCGGTGCCCCGGCCGCTCGGTGGCAATGGTGAGGCCGTAGAGCTGGCGGGACAGGCCCACGGCGAAGTCGCAAATGTCGATCATCTCCTGGACCTCGCCGAGGCCCTCCTGGAGGATCTTGCCAGCCTCCAGGCTCACGAGGCGGCCGAGCGTCTCCTTCTCGCGCCTCAGTTCCTCGCCGAGCAGCCGGACGAGCTCGCCCCTCCGCGGCGGCGGCACCGTCCGCCAGGCGAGAAACGCGTCGTGCGCGCGCTCAACCGACGTAACGACGACGTCCCGCGTAGCGCTCGTCACGGCTCCGATTTCACGTCCATCGATCGGCGAACGGCTCACCAGATCCCCCGAAGGAGGCGCAATTCCGAGAGTTTTGAAGAGCGCGCGCGCTTCTTCGCGGGAGTCGAAAGTCTC
>DATHBY010000241.1:0-8236 GCA_035295885.1 Allosphingosinicella sp. | reverse complement strand
CCCCGGACTTGATCCGGGGTCCACCTTTTTCTCAATCCCGGTGGAGGAAGAAGGTGGATGCCGGATCAAGTCCGGCATGACGAATGCCTCGCTTCCATCACAATAGGACAAAGTCTAATCCTCTCCATCGGAGATGGGGAGGGGGACCCCGCGCAGCGGGGTGGGGGGGTAATGGCGCAGGCTTCTGCCAATACCCCTCTACCACCCTCCGGGTGGTCCCCCTCCCCATGCGTTCCCGCATGGGGAGGATAGGTTACGCTGCCGCCACCGCCCTGTCCGTGACCGGCAGCCTCGCCTGGAGCGCCGGCGGCAAAGGCCGGACGACCGAGCGCCGGACCGAGTGCCAGAAGGCCGAGAGCAGGAGCAGCCCCGAGCCGATCACGAAGGCGGCGAGCGCGATGTTCAATTCGACCGCTCCGAACTCGCGGAACAGGCTGATCAGCGCGAACAGCACGTAGGCGAGCGCCGAGACGAGCAGGGCCCGACGGTCGATCGCCAAAGCGGTGATTCCGAGCAGCACGTAGACCGCGAGCACCACCAGGGCCTCGCCGATCGTCGCGTTGCCGTCGGTCAGGCCGAGCAACGAGAAGATCGGGTGGACGATCAGCGGCGCCGACAGCAGATGCAGCCAGAAGGCGACGTCGGAGCGGCGGGTCTCGCGGGCTCGGTCGGACGAATCCCAGCGCATCGCGAACAGGAACACGCCGAGCCCGAGGACGAGGGCGCTTGCCAGCATGACGTCGTCGAGAGCCGGGACGTCGCCCACGGCCGAGGCGATCAGGGCGAGCGCGACTCCGACGGCCGTGGCCGCGCCCACCGCGACCGTGATCGGCACCCGGAAACGCCGCCAGTGCAGCCAGGTCGCTCCAGCCGCGATGGCGGCGGAAGCGGCGATGACCAGGGCCACCGCCCGCTCGTTATTCTCGAAAGTCGCTTCGCCGACCGCGAGGACGAAAGTCGCGAAGGCGGTCAGAAGCACTCCGCCGGTGAAGGCGAGGAGCAGGATGATGCTCGGCAGCGCCATCCGGCGCTTGCGGGTGAAGAATTCGGCGAGCCCCCAGGCGGTGGCGGCGACGAACAGGCCGGCGAAGGGCGACGGCCCGTCGACGTCGATGTTCGGGCCGACCGCATTGCCGATCCACCCCACCGCGAACAGCAGGATCGCGGCGGCGATTGCGACGAAGATATCGTTGAAGCCGGTGAGGAGCCGGAAATGCTCCTCGTCCACCGTTGCGCCGCCGCTGCGGTTCGCCACGTAGTCGCGGAGCGCGGAGGCGGCATCGGGGCTCAACGCCCCCGCCGCGACCGCCGCTTCCAGATCGCTGTCGCTATACATGTGTTTTTCCTCCCTGGATGGGCGGCCGTATAGCATCAGTGTGTTAGTGTATCAATACGGTAAGTTCCTAGCGAGAACCCCGAAGGAGCTAGTCGCCCTGCAGCGTCTTCAGGATCAGCATCGCCTGCTCGCCGCCGGACTGCGGCACGATCTCGAGGGTGCGGTCGCCGATCTTATCCCAGTTCGACGCCACCTCCTCGACGGTTCGCCGCCCCTCCGGGAGCGCGTAACCGGGGGTTAGCGTCACATAAGCGGCCTGGACGACTCCCCCGCCCGCGCCGACGATGGCGTTGTTCGGAGCCTCCTCGGACACGAGGTAGAGCGCGGCGGGAACGACATTGTCAGGGTTGAAGAGGGCGAGAAGATCCGGCGGGAAGATGTCCTCGGTCATCCGGGTCGCGGCGGTCGGGGCGATCGTGTTGACCCGGATATCGTATTTCGCGCCCTCGAGGTGGAGGGTCTTGGCCAGGCCCGCCAGCCCCAGCTTGGCCGCCCCGTAATTGGCCTGGCCGAAATTGCCGTAGAGGCCGGTCGAGCTCGACGTCATCAGGATCCGGCCATAGGCCTGCTCGCGCATCGTTTCCCACACCGCCCGGGTGCAGATGGCCGAGCCGATCAGATGGACGTCGACCACGGCCCGGAAATCCTCGACGCTCATCTTGGCGAAGCTCTTGTCGCGAAGGATTCCGGCATTGTTGATGAGGATGTGGACCGCGCCCCAGCGTTCCTTCGCCGCGGCCACCATCGCCTCGACCTGCTCCGCGTCGGTGACGCTGGCGCCGCTCGCCATCGCCTCGCCGCCGGCCGACTCGATCTCCCCGACCACCGTGCGGGCGGCGTCGGAGCTGCCGGATCCGTCGCGGGCGCCACCGAGATCGTTCACCACCACCCTGGCGCCGCGCCGGGCGAGCTCGAGCGCATAAGCGCGCCCGAGGCCGCCGCCGGCGCCGGTGACGATGGCGACTCGGCCTTCGAAGCTGATGGTCATGAGCTATGGGTCCTCCCGCCAGGATGAAGCGGGAGGCTCATGGCAGATCATGAGGGCGAAGGACAATGGGGACGCCGCGGGCCGGCGCCCCCTTCGGCCTTAACGGGCCCGGCCGCGCTCGTAGGTCTGGGTGCAGCGGTCGGTGACGGTGCGCGTGCAGGGCGGAAGCGGTCCGGCGGCCGTCGGGGCCGGCGGCGCTACGGTGGGGATGGCCGAGCCCGGCGGCAGGGTTCGCGCGCCCTGGTTGTAGCCGGCCGGTGCGACCGCCGGGGCCGAGATGACCGGAATGCCGCGGGCGTCGGTTTCGGGCGACGTGTTGCCCGGAGCCACTGTCTGGCCTTGCGCCATGCCCATGGTCGACATGTCGTGGGCCGGCGCGGTCGTCGTGGTCGTCGTCGTGCTGGTGGTCGTGGTGCTTTGGGTAGCGGCGGCGTCGGTATCGTCTTCTTCGGCCGTGGTCTGAGCGACGGCGGCGCTGCCGAGCATGAGCGCGGCAGCCATCATAATGAGTTTCATTTCGAGCATCCTCCTTGGATGGTGCGGCCGCTTTCGATGCGGCGGCATCCCCTAAACGAGGCCGAAACGATTTTTCTCCCCCCGATGACAAACGGGGGAAATGGGGCGCCGCGACCGGCGCCCCATCTGCCTAGCGGCGGCGGACGCCCCGCTCGTAGGCCTGGATGCAATTGTCCTTGACCGTCTTCGAGCAGCGCGGCGGAGCCGCACCGGTGGCGGAGCTGGTGTTCGCGGCGCCGGCCGGACATGGCGGATAGGCGCTCGTGCCGGCGTTGAAGCCGGCCGGAGTGCAGGCCTGGCCGTCGGGATCGGTGCCCTGCTGGGTGACTCCGCGCGGTCCCATGCTCTGCGAGGGATCGTCGACCGTGTTGCCGGTCTGCGCCAGAGCGGCGCTGCCGAGCGTCAACGCCGCGGCGAAAAGGATGATCTTCATTTACTGGGTCCTCCTTGGACGAGCGGCCGCGCCTACTCCGGCGGCCCGACCCTACAAACGAGGGCGAAACGATTTTTCTCCCGCCAATCGTCCACAAGCGGGACACTGGGCCTCGGCCCGTCTCGCCATTGCGCCGCTTTACCCTTATGAAAGACGCTGCAGGTAATTGCAGGTGCCATGAGCGAGAGCAGCGACAGGAATGAGGAGGAGATCGGCGCCCGGCCGAACCGCCGCGTCGTGCTGGCGCTCGGAGCCGCCGCGGCCTCGACCGTCGTGACGATCCGCCCCGCCCTGGCCCAGACCGCGGGTTCCGTGCTCAACTGCGAGATACCCGTCCCCGCGCCCCAGGCCGGCACCGGCCAGTTCATCGCCGCCGACGGCAGCCTCGTCCCCGCCGGCACGCCCGGCGCCTATCCGCCTCTCGCCCGGCCGCTGAAGGGCGAGGAGGTCAAGGCAATGCTGAACGGCGGCCGGGCCCCGGCCGGGGTCGACAGCCAGGCCGCCCAGGCTTACGCCAACTATATTCGCCGTCTGCAGGCGGGGATGAGCGGCTTCACCTGCTACGCCTCGCTGCAGATGCCGCGCTGAGCCGCGGAGCGGCCGGTATGGCCGCGTCCCTCTACGCCGCCGATCCGCCCGACATGATGCGCATGGTGGAGCTCGAGGGCCTCGCGCTCCTCTACCACCGTCCCTCCGGACTCACCCATTTCCTCGCGCCCCCAGCACCGCAGATCCTCGAAGCGCTGGCGGCCGGGCCGGCAAGCGCGGCTCAGATCGCGGCCTCGATCGGGGAGAAGTTCGACATCGAGTCCGAAGATCCCGCCGCGGCGATCGCCGCCCGGCTGGCGGAGCTGGAGGCAGCCGGGCTCGTCTGGCGGACATGAGGAACGTCTTTCGACTGAAGGTCGGGCCGGTGTCCTTCCGAATCGGCTCGCAATGGCGGGAGCCAGTCGCCGCGCTCCGACGCCTTTACGCCGGCTATCCCGAGCCCGAGGGAGTCTGCGACTTCACCGTCCGGCTCGAGGCGGAGCGGATGTGGCGGCGGTGGCTTCGGCCTTCCGTCGCCATACGCGGCGATTACGTGCTTCCCGACGCGGCACCGCTGCCGCTGGCACTGGGGCTGCTCGCCGCCGAGATGGCGATGAACCTGCAGATGGCGCTCGGCCAGAAACAATTCCTTCTGCTCCACGCGGCGAGCGTTGAGCGGGACGGGCGGGCCCTGCTCCTGACCGGCCATTCGGGCGCCGGCAAATCGACTCTGGCGGCTCTGCTCGGAGAGCGCGGCTGGCGCTTCATGGGCGACGAATTCGCGCTGCTCGACCTGGAAGACGGCCGGCTTCACCCCTTCCCCCGCGCCGTCAGCCTCAAGAACGAGTCGCTCGGCCTGCTCAATGGCGTCGATCCCGCCCGGCTCGGCCCGGTGCTGACCGGCACTCCCAAGGGCACGATCCGCCATCTCCGCCCGAACCCGGAGGCGGTGGCGCGGATGGGCGAGCCGGCGCGGCCGGCGCTGATCCTCTTCCCCCGCTTCGGGCGCGACCTCGAGCCGGCGATTCGCGAGGTGGGGGCGGCGGAATCCTTCATGCGGCTCACCCAGGCTTCGACCAATTATGTCGCCCTTGGCGAGCGCGGCTTCGACGCCCTCACCCGTTTCGTCGGCGCCCTGCCCTCAATGGCGATCGACTATGCAGATACCGCTCAGGGGCAAGCCCTGGTCGACCAGCTGTGGCGGACCGGATGAGGGAGGCCCGGCTGCTCGTCCGGCTGCTCGCCGATCCCGCCCGCGTCGGGGAGGTGAGGGACTGGACCTCGCTGATCGCACTCGCGCGCGCCGAATCGCTGATCGGCAGCCTCGCCTGCCGGCTCGAGGGCCTCGATCTGCCGGCGCGGGTCGAGGCGCTGCTGGAGGCGGCCCGGCGCGACGGCGAGTCGGCGCGGGTGCAGGCCCTGTGGGAGTCGGAGATGGCCAGGCGGGCGCTGGCGCCGCTCGGAGTGCCGGTCATCCTGCTCAAGGGCACCGCTTATGCGGCGGCCGGGCTCGACGCCGGCCGCGGCCGCTCGATCGGCGACCTCGACATCCTCGTCGAGCGCCCGGCCCTGGCGGACGTGGAGCGGGCGCTGCTCGCCGCGGGCTGGGAATGGGTGAAGGAGGATTCCTATGACGACCTCTATTACCGCCGCTGGATGCACGAGCTGCCGCCGCTCATCCACCGCGAGCGCGACCGGATGATCGACGTCCACCACGCCATCCTGCCGCTGACGGCAAGGCCCAGGCCGGACATGGAGGCGATGATCGCGGACCGGGTTCCGCTCGCCGACGGCCTCTTCATCCTGTCGCCGCCGGACATGATCGTCCACGCCGCCGCCCATCTCTTCGCCGACGGCGACATGGCCGGGGGCCTCAGGAATTTGTGGGACATCGACCGGCTGCTGCGCGAGTTCGCCGAGCGGCACCCCGATTTCTGGCCGGCGCTGCGCGAGCGGGCGAGACGCCACCGCCTGCTCTCGGCGGTCGAGCGCGCGGTCCGCCTTGCCCACCATCTATACGGAACTCCGGCCGATTGGGGGCGGCTGAAGGCCACCGACGCTCTCTACCGCCGCCGGCTGCTGGCGCGGGACGGCTGGGGGCGGGCGAAGCGTCCGCTCACCCGGCTCGGCTTCTACGTCCGCTCGCATTTGCTGAGGATGCCGCCGCTGATGCTGGCCCGGCACCTGTGGGTGAAGGCGCGCAAACGCTAGGCGGCTATCGTGCGCCCTCGAGCGGCTTCCAGCCGAGCTCGTCGAACGGCGGGCTGTAGCCGCGGCGGCGATATTGCTGCTCGGGGAGATCGAAGGCGACGCTCCGGTCGACGACCCGCGCCGTATCGGGCGATCCGCTTTCGCCGCGAGTCCTGTAGGTTCCCTTGCCGTCCATGTCGTCTCCTAGCTGCCCCCCCTTACAACAAGCCGGGCGCGGCAGCGAGAACTTAGAGCTCGACGGCCAGCGTCCGCGCCGCCGGAAGGCAGGTCCGTCCGCGCCGCTAAAATCCTTTCAACCGATTCGCCCACCCTTGGACCTGCAGGGCCAGCCTGCCTCCGGCCAGGAGACTCTTCAGCCCCTGTTCGATCAGCACCGCCATGTCGTCCCGATTTCCAACCACCAGCCAGCCGTCCGGCACGAAGTAGTTTTGCCGGAAGATCAAGTGGGGGACGTTTCGCCTGCGCCCGTAAAGGAAAATACTGTTCTTTGGGCCGAGCAGACCCTCCTTGTAATCGCCGCGCGCTCGCAGCGCCTCCATTATTCGTTCAAGCTCGACCCGCGGAAGAGCGATCTCGAACGTGCGCGAAATATTGTCTCGAATATGCCCCCCTATCTTGCAGTAATCGCCCATGCCGAAACTTGCCAAGGTCGTGAATCGGGTCTGGAGCACGAACTCCCCCGCCATCTTCTCGTCGTTATCGACAAGTCCGTAGCGGGCTGCCGACCGCTTCAGGCCAGCGACAAATCCCTCGGCCAGGGCACCCCAAGGATCAAGGTCGAACCGGCGGGGATTCACCACCGGATATTCGATGTCGTCAACGATCACAAAGTCGCGATCGCCCCGCCGCTCGATGTGCAGCTCGTGGGAACCTTGGCCCATCGCCGACCCCCTTTCTGCCGGGCCGCGCGATCATACATGAAGTCGCGCCCAATTTTTAGTCCTGGGTCTGCGTGCGCAGGGCGAACGGATATGACGCGCCCGCCTTGCTATGGAAATGGCAAGCTTAACGTGCGATTGGCCGCGCCATGAGCAGGCCGCTTGCCGCAGTGATCCTTGCCGCCGGTAAGGGGACTCGGATGAAATCCGACCTCCACAAGGTGCTGCACCCGATTGCGGGGCGGCCGATGATCGATCATCTGCTGGACAGCGTCGAGGCGCTGGGCGTGGAACGAGTGGTCGTGGTCGTCGGCGACCGGCGCACGCAGCTCGAGAGGGCGCTGGCCGGCCGGGCCGAATTCGCCGTCCAGGAACCCCAGCTCGGCACCGCCCACGCCGTCCTCCAGGCCGAGGAGTCGCTCGCCGGCTTCGAGGGCGACGTCCTGCTCCTGTCCGGCGACGTCCCCTTCATCCGCCCCGGAACGATGCGAACGATGCTGGACTCGCTCCATTCCGATCCCGCGCCCGCAGCCGTCGTGCTGGGCTTCCGGCCGCCGGACGCGGGCGCCTATGGCCGGATCGTCGCGGATGCCGACGGGCGCATCCTCAAGATGGTCGAGCACAAGGACGCCTCGGAGGAGGAGCGCGGCTGCGGCCTGTGCAACTCGAACCTGTTCGCGGTCCGCTCCTCGGACCTGTGGGCGCTGCTCAGGCGGGTCGGCAACGACAACGCCCAGCACGAATATTACCTCCCCGACATCGTCATGGTCGCCGCCGCCGACGGCCGGCCGAGCCGGGTCATCGAGGGCGAGGCGGCGGAAGCGATCGGCCCCAACAGCCGCAGCGAATTCGCGCTCGCCGAAGCCGCGTGGCAGTCGCGGCGCCGCCTCGAAGCCATGGCGGAGGGCGCGACCCTGATCGCTCCGGAGACGGTGTGGTTCGCCTGGGACACGAAGCTCGGCCGCGATGTCACGATCGAGCCCAACGTCTTCTTCGGCCCCGCAGTGACCATCGCCGACGGAGTGCGGATCAAGGCCTTCAGCCATATCGAAGGGGCGGTGATCGCCGCCGGCGCCGAGATCGGCCCCTATGCGCGCCTGCGCCCCGGCACGATCATCGGCGAAAAGGCCAAGGTCGGCAATTTCGTGGAGACCAAGAAAGCGAAGCTTGGCGCCGGAGCCAAGGCCAGCCATCTCACCTATCTCGGCGACGCCGAGGTCGGTGCGGGCGCCAATGTCGGCGCCGGCACGATCACCTGCAATTATGACGGCTACTTCAAATACGGAACGGTGATCGGCGAGGGCGCCTTCATCGGCTCGAACTCGGCTTTGGTCGCTCCGGTCAGC
>DATHBY010000240.1:0-5482 GCA_035295885.1 Allosphingosinicella sp. | reverse complement strand
TGGATCAGCTCGGTCGAGCTAGAGAATGCAGCCGTCGGCTGCCCCGGCGTAGCCGAGGCGGCGGCGATCGGCGTCTACCACCCGAAATGGGACGAGCGCCCGATCCTGCTGGTGGTCAGGAAGCCGGGGGCGGAGGTGACTCCGCAGCAGATCCTCGACCACCTCTCCGCCCATGTCGCGAAGTGGTGGCTGCCGGACGAGATATTGTTCGTGGATAGCCTGCCCCATACCGCGACCGGCAAGCTGCTGAAAACGGCGCTCCGGGAGGAATATCGCGACTACAAGCTGGCGAGCGCGGCCTGACTTGCCTGCCCATCTGCGATGGGGAGGCAATTACAGCAACCGCAGCTGCGGCCCCTGCGGCGGCACGAACAGATCGGTCCGAAGCTTCCTCTTGTCCCGGTTCAGCCCGTGCTTCTTCGCCGCGATCTCGAAGCGCGCGCGCATCAGCTCCGCCCAGGGGCCCGAGCCGCTCATCCGGGTGAACCAGTTCGGGTCGTTGTCCCTGCCGCCGCGCATCGAGCGGATGATGTTCATCACCTTCTCCGCCCGGTCGGGGAAATGCTCGTCGAGCCAGGCCCGGAACAAAGGCGCGACCTCGTAGGGCAGCCGCACCGGCAGGAAGAAGGCTCCGGTAGCCCCCGCCTCCGCCGCAGCCTCGACGATATGCTCGACCTCGTGGTCGGTGATGCCGGGGATGACCGGCGCGATCGCCACCGTGGCGGGGACGCCGGCCTCGCTCAGCGCCTTGACCGCCGCCAGGCGCTTCCTTCCGGAGGGCGCGCGCGGCTCGAGGGTGCGGGATATTTCCCGAGTCAGCGACGTGACTGACAAGGCCACCGAAGCCAGGCCCTCCGCCGCCATCGGCGCGAGGATGTCGAGGTCGCGGAGCACCCGGTCGGATTTGGTCGTGATCATCACCGGATGCCTCGTCTCCGCGAGCACCTCCAGCACCGAGCGGGTGATCCGCCACTTCGCCTCTATGGGCTGGTAGGGATCCGTGTTCGTCCCCATCGCCATCGGCCGGACGAGGTAACCCGGTTTCGCCAGCTCCTCCCTCAGGATCTTCGCCGCGTCGGGCTTGGCGAACAGCTTCGTCTCGAAATCGAGGCCGGGCGACAGATCGTGGAAGGCGTGGGTCGGCCGGGCGAAGCAGTAGATGCAGCCATGCTCGCACCCCCGGTAGGAGTTGATCGAGCGGTCGAAGCCGATATCAGGCGAGCGGTTCCAGGCGATGATCGTCTTCGGCTTCTCGACCGTCACCGTGGTGCGCAGCGGGGGCGGCCCGTCATCGAGCTCCTCGCGCGCGTCGAGCCAGTCGCCGTCGGCCTCCCGAACCGGCAGGTTGAAGCGGGTCGGCGTCCGGTTCTCTGGCGCTCCGCGGCCATGGCGTACGTCGGGAAGGGGCATGCGCTGCCTATACGAGGTAACTCAGAACATATCAAGAACCGTCATTGCGAGCGTGGCGAGGCAATGCAGTGCGGCGTCACCATCCGGCGGATGGCTTCGTCGCTGCGCTCCTCGCAACGGCGGGCTCTACTCCGTCCCGTAAACCAGCCTGGTCTCATCCGGCTTCAGCCGGACGGCGCGGGCTCCCGGCATCCCGGGGAATTTCGGCCACATTCCCTGGGCCAGGGCTTCGCGGCTGCCGCCGGTCTTGGCCGCGCCTTCCTCGTAGATCCAGTAATTGCGGAGCACGATCGGCACGTAGCCGCGAGTCTCCCAATAAGGCAGCGACTCGATGTAGAGGAGGGGGTCGCCCTTATCGAAGCGGCGGGCATTCCATTCGGCGACCGGCACCGGCCCGGCATTGTAGGCGGCGATCACCTTGGGCAGCAGGCCGCCGGTGGCGCCGTGGTCGCGAAGCACCTCGATATAGCTCTGGCCGAATTCGATGTTGGCGGCGGGGCTGGTCAGCTGCTGGCGGTCGAACGGCTCGCCGCGGGCCCGGGCGATATCCCCGGCCGTGCCTGGCCGCACCTGCATCAGCCCGACTGCGCCCGCCGGGCTGACGACGGAGGTGCGGAAGTTCGATTCCTGGAGCGCGTGAGCGAAAGCGAGCGACGGATCAACCCGCCAGCCGCGCGTCGGCCGCCAGCCGGGCCGCGGATAGCGGGCGGCGAAGTTCACGCTCGCGCCTCGGGGCGCATTGTGCGCCAGCCAATATTGGGTCGATGCGAGGTCGAGGTCCGCGGCGAGATGCAGCAGGGCGCTGTGGTCGCCGGCGCCGCCGATCCGCGCCTGGTGGCGGATGAACTGGTCGGCCAGCTCGGTCTCGCCGATCTCGGCCAGCGCCAGCGCCGTGCGGACGTTGGGCTTGCTGGCGATGCCGCGCCATTCGGCGTCGCGGTAATCGTGCATTCCCGATGCGCCGGCACCGCTTATGCCGAGCGCCGTCGAGGCGATGAGGCCGTAGAAAGTCTCCTTTTGCCGGGCCGCGGCGCGGAGCTGGCCCTGGACCCGCTCCGGCCGGCCGCACATCATCTCCGCCCGGGCGTTCCAATAATGGGCGGCGGCGGCGAGCTCGACGTCGCTTGAGCGGCCCGAGACGTTGCCGAACGCGTCGGCCGCGCCCTTGCAGTCGCCCTGGCGCCAGGCGGCGAGACCCTCGGCCCAGGCGCCGTGGACCGCCCATTCGCCGGTGCCGGCGCGCGCGAGCGCGGCGAGGCGGCGGGCATCGCGATCATTGCCGACTGTGTAATAGGACCAGCCGATGCGCTGCTGATATTCGGTGCGGGCGTCGGGGCGGAGCTGATCCTGCCGCTGGAGGAAGATCGCTTCCGCCTCGTAGGGCCGGTTGTCCTTGATCAGCGGCTGGATCAGCGGCTCGAGCTCGGCCGCGATCGGGTCCCCTTTGGTCGCCTCGGCGCGAGAGCGCCGCGGCTGGCTGCCCACCCAGACCAGCTTCTGCGCCGCCGGAAGCGCCGGCAGCGCGGTGGCGCCCCGGGTCGAAGCGAGGCGGGCTATCTGCTCCGCCTTCGGCATTTCGGGAGCCCGTTCCAGCACGGCAAGCAGCTCGGGAAGCTCGACCCTGGGCGAGCCCTTGGCGAGGAATAGTTCGGCTCGGGCGGCGTTGTGGAGCGGCCCTTCCTGCAGGGCGGCAAGTTTCGCCGACGCGCCCGGCCAGTCGCCGGCACGGATCGCTGCGAAGACATCGCGATAGCCGCTTCGCTGCTCGGAGCTCAGCCCGGCCGAAAATGCTCTGCCGGGACTGCCGCCATCGTCGGCGAAGGCCGGAGTGGCCGGCAGCGCGAGCGCGGCGGCCAGCAGGAGCGGTCTCAGCTTGGTCATTCCTTCACCTCTTCGATCAGCATCTGGAGGTCGGCCCAGGCCATGGCCTTGAGTCGCGGCGAATCCAGCAATTGTCGGGGAGCAATGGTTGCCAGGGCTTTTACGGGCCCCGCATGGGTGGCGATTTCGTGCCAGCGGCCCCGAGCCTGCGGCACCGACAGGCCGAGCAGGGCCTTGGAGCAGGAGTCGCCGAACAGCAGCACCGCCCGCGGCGCGGCGAGGCCGATATGATGACGTGCGAGCGCAGCGCAGCTCTTCATCGAATCGCTGTTGAGCTGCCCCGACGGCGAGCGGATGCAGGAGAGCGCCGCGAGATAGATGGAGGCCCGGTCGCGGCCGATGGCGGCGAGCATCCGGTCGAACAACCGCCCGGCCTCGCCGCTGATCAGGGTCCCGGAGTCGCAATCCTCGCCGGTCGGCATGTCGGCCAGCATCATCAGCCCGGAAGCGGGATCGCCCGCCGGGCAGATTCGGGGCGCGGCGGGGGCGGCGAAGGCGAGCCGGTCGGTGGAGGCGAGCCATGCCTGGAACAGGTCGAGCTGGCCGGGGAGGGTCTCGGGAGGAGCTTCGGCGGCCGCCGGAACGGGGGCCGGCGCTTCCTTCTCCTTCGGTCGAAGCCAGTCGCGCGGGGCCTCGTCGATGAGCGTGTCGACGCCCGCGGCGGCCCACCAGCTCAGCGCGCTTTCGGCTTCAGCCGGCGAAAATGCCTCTTTTCCCCGCTCCACCGCGACATGGAGTCAGTGCCGGGCGGGCTGGTCAACCTCAAAATCTCTATCTATCTGCCAGACGTTGGCTGTCTGCGACGACGTGAGTTGCAGGCAAAGCCGCCGCAGGAGCGCCTTGATGTCCGAACGCGAGTCGATGCCGTATGACGTGGTGATCGTCGGCGCCGGCCCGGCCGGCCTCGCCGCTTCCATCCGCCTCAAGCAGCTCGCAAGCGAAGCCGGGCGGGAGCTCAGCGTCTGCATCCTCGAAAAAGGCTCGGAAGTCGGCGCCCATATCCTGTCCGGCGCGGTCATGGACCCTCGGGCGCTCGAAGAGCTGCTCCCCGACTGGCGCGATCTGGGCAGCCCGCTCACCGTTCCGGTGGTCGAGAATCATCACTGGGTGCTGACCTCGAAGCGCAAATATTCGCTTCCGCATCTGATGATGCCGCCCTTCATGAACAACAAGGGCACTTACACCGGCTCGCTCGGCAATTTCTGCCGCTGGCTGGCGGGGCAGGCGGAAGCGCTCGGGGTCGAGATCTTCCCCGGCTTCGCCGCCGCGGAAGTGCTGTTCAACGAGGACGGCTCCGTGAAGGGCGTCGCGACCGGCGACATGGGCGTCGCCCGCGACGGTACCCGCCGCGCCGACTACCAGCCCGGGATGGAGCTTCACGGCCGCTACACCTTCTTCGCCGAGGGCGCTCGCGGCCATCTCACCAAGCAGCTCAAGTGCAATTTCGGCCTCGACCGCGAGAGCCAGCCGCAGGTTTACGGAATCGGCCTCAAGGAGCTGTGGGACATCGAGCCGGGCAAGCATGTGCCGGGCCGGGTCATCCACACCCAGGGCTGGCCGCTCGAGGACGCCTGGGGCGGGGGATTCCTCTACCATCAGGAGAACAATCAGGTCGCGCTGGGCTTCGTCGTCGCCCTCAATTACCGCAACCCGCATCTCTCGCCGTTCGAGGAATTCCAGCGCTGGAAGCAGCATCCGGCGATCCGTGAGGTGCTCGAGGGCGGGCGGAGGGTCAGCTACGGCGCCCGCGCGATCAACGAAGGCGGCTGGCAGGCCGTGCCGAAGCTCGTCTTCCCGGGCGGCGCACTGATCGGCTGCGCGGCCGGATTCCTCAACGTGCCGCGGATCAAGGGCAGCCACACCGCGATGAAATCCGGAATGCTCGCCGCCGAGGCCGCCTTCGCGGCGATTGTCGCCGAGCGTGCGGGGGAGGAGCTGACGGCGTATGAAGAATCGCTTCGAAACAGTTGGATAGCGACCGAGCTTAAGATGGTGCGCAATGTCGAGCCGTTCGTGGCGAAGTTCGGAGGAACGATGGGCACCCTGCTCGCCGGAACCGACATGTGGATGCGCCACCTGAGGATCGGGCTGCCGTTCACGCTGAAGCACCATCCGGACAATGAGTCGCTTTACCGAAAGGATTTGGTGAAGCCGATCGACTATCCCAAGCCCGATGGAGTGATCAGCTTCG
>DATHBY010000239.1:0-1919 GCA_035295885.1 Allosphingosinicella sp. | reverse complement strand
ATTACGTCCTCCCGGTCGAAGGCCGCCTGCTCACCGGAACCGGCGAGATTTCGGACGCCGGGGTCCATGCCCGCGGCCTCACCTTCGCCACCGCCGCCGGAGCGCAGGCGATCGCGCCCCGTTCCGGCCGGATCGCCTATGCCGCGCCCTATCGCGGCTACGGCGAGGTGGTGATCATCGATCACGGCGGCGGCTGGACGACCACGATGACCAACCTCGCCGGCCTCGCCGTCAAGCGCGGCGACCGGGTCCCCGCCCGCCAGCCGCTCGGCCGCACGGGCTCGGGCGAGGTGACGGTCGAGCTGCGCAAGGACGGCCGGCCGTTTCCGATCACATTGCTCTTGTAATCGTCCTTGCGAGGAGCGCAGCGACGAAGCAATCCAGTTACGCAGGCTGAGCCGCCGGATTGCTTCGCTTCGCTCGCAATGACGATCTGCCGCTTCCGCAATTGCTCGTTCACCTGCGGTTGCTTTTCGCCCGCTTAAAAAGGCGGTACACGCGTCTCGAACGGCCCGACAGGATTCCCCCGATGCCCAACAACCTCTTCCGCTCGCTCGCTTTGGTCAGCGCGGTGGCGATCGTCCCCGCCGCGAGCGCCTCGCTCGCCGCGGTCGACGTCAACACCTATCGCGAGCTCGATCAGTTCATGAGCGTCTTCGAGCGGGTCCGCTCCGAATATGTCGAGCAGGTCGACGACAAGACGCTGATCCGCGGCGCCATCGACGGCATGCTCGCAAGCCTCGATCCGCACAGCGCCTACATGGACGAGCGCGGCTACCAGGCGCTGATGACCACCACCGACGGCAATTATGGCGGCCTCGGCCTCAACGTCACGATGGAGGACGGAGTCGTGAAGGTCGTCGCTCCGATCGAGGACAGCCCCGGCTTCAAGGCCGGAATCAAGGCCGGCGACTACATCACGCACCTCAACGGCAAGCTTATCTATGGCGGCACCCTCGACGAGGCGGTCGATTCGATGCGCGGCCCGCCGGGCAGCACGATCAAGGTCACCATCCTTCGCCTCGGCCGCGACAAGCCGTTCGACGTCACCCTCACCCGCGCCGCCATCGAGCTCAAGGCCGTCAAGTGGCAGGTGAAGGACAATGTCGGGATCATCAACGTCAACACCTTCAGCCGCACCACCACCGACGAGGCTCTCGGCGCCATCGCCGCGATCGAGAAGCAGCTCGGCCGGCCGCCGCTCGGCTACATCGTCGATCTGCGCTCCAACCCGGGCGGCCTGCTCGACCAGGCGGTCGGGCTCTCCGACGTCTTCCTCGAGCGCGGCGAGATCGTCTCGCAGCGCGGCAGAAGGAAGAGCGACATCGAGCGCTACTTCGCCAAGCCCGGCGACGCCGCCCGCGGCCTGCCGATCGTCGTGCTGGTCGACGCCGGCAGCGCCTCCGCCGCCGAGATCGTCGCCGCCGCTCTCCAGGACCACCATCGCGCCCTCGTCATGGGCGAGCGCAGCTTCGGCAAGGGCTCGGTCCAGACGCTCGTCCCGCTCAGCCAGAAGACCGGGCTGCGCCTCACCACGGCGCGCTATTACACGCCGTCCGGCCGCTCCGTTCAGGAAGGCGGAGTGACTCCCGACATCGAGGTGCCGCAGCTTTCCGACCCCGACTACAAGTCGCGGCCCAAGCTTCGCGAGGCCGATCTGAGGCGTCACCTGATCAACGAGGTCACCGTCGACAACGACGTCATCCAGGACGACGGCAAGCCCGATCCGCGCTTCGCCGCCACTCCGGAGCAGCTCAAGGCCAGGGGCATCGAGGACTTCCAGCTCAACTACGCGCTGCAGACCATCTCCCGCCTCGGCCGCAACGCCGCGACGACGCCCGCCGCGGGCGCCCCTGCCCGGCCGGCCGGCAATCGCTGATGGCAATCGAAGTCGTCCCCTCCCTGGAAGGGAGGGGCTA
>DATHBY010000238.1:0-3564 GCA_035295885.1 Allosphingosinicella sp. | reverse complement strand
CCGAGTGGAACACCCTCGTCGAGGATTCCGGCGCCGTCGTCACGCCCTTCTCCGCCCGCCACAATCTGCGCGGCGGCGGCCGGGCGATCGAGCTGGTCGGGCTCGACCGCGACGTCGCGCTTCCGGAGCGCATCTCCACCGGAATCCGCGAGTTCGACCGCGCCATCGGCGGCGGCCTCGTCGCGGGCTCGGCGACCCTGATCGGCGGCGATCCCGGCGTCGGCAAGTCGACCCTGCTTCTTCAGGCCGCGGCGCTGATGGCGAACGCGGGCCTTCCGGTCGCCTATGTCTCGGGCGAGGAGGCTACCGACCAGGTGCGGCTTCGAGCCCGCCGCCTCGGCCTCGGCGCAGCTCCAGTCCAGCTCGCCGCCGCCACCTCGGTCCGCGACATCCTTACCACCCTGGGGGAGGGGGCGCCGCCGGCCCTGCTCGTCATCGATTCGATCCAGACCATGTATTCGGACCTGATCGAGGGCGCGCCGGGCACGGTCAGCCAGGTCCGCGCCTCGGCCGGCGAGCTGATCCGCTACGCCAAGGAATCGGGCGCCGCCGTCGTCCTGGTCGGACATGTCACCAAGGACGGCGCGATCGCGGGTCCTCGGGTGCTCGAACATATGGTCGACACGGTGCTCGCCTTCGAAGGCGAGCGGAGCCACCAGTACCGGATCCTTCGAGCCACCAAGAACCGCTTCGGCGGCACCGACGAGATCGGGGTCTTCGCAATGGTGGCGGCCGGGCTGGAGGAGGTCGGCAACCCCAGCGCGCTCTTCCTCACCCATCGCGGCGAGGCCGTCTCCGGCGCCGTCGTCTTCCCCGCCCTCGAAGGCACGAGGCCGGTCCTGGTCGAGATCCAGGCGCTCACCGTCCGACTCGCCAGCGGCGCCACTCCGCGCCGGGCCGTGGTCGGCTGGGATTCGGGCCGGCTCGCCATGATCCTGGCGGTGCTCGAGGCGCGCTGCGGCCTCAGCTTCTCGACGGCGGAAGTCTACTTGAACGTCGCCGGCGGCTACCGGCTGAGCGACCCGGCCGCCGACCTCGCCGTCGCGGCGGCTCTGGTCTCGGCGCTGGCGGAGCGGCCGGTGCCCCCGGAGGCGGTGGCCTTCGGGGAGGTGGCTTTGTCCGGCGAACTCCGCCCGGTCGCGCACGGGCCGCTTCGGCTGAAGGAGGCGGCGAAGCTCGGCTTCGAGCGCGCTCTGGTACCGGCTTCGGTGAAGAGCGAGGGCGGGATGAGGCTGAGCGGATTCCGGACTCTGAAGGAGCTGGTGGATCACCTGCTGGGGCGTTGACGGTCCTTCGATACGGGCCTTCGCCAGGCTCAGTCCCTACTCAGGATGAGCGGGGGAGAATGGCCGCAGTCCTTTCCGCTCATCCTGAGTAGCCGGTGAGCTTGTCAAACCGGCGTATCGAAGGACGTATCGAAGGACCGCCTTCCCCTGCCACGCTTCCTCCGTTAGCAGTCGCAGCATGACCGCGCTCGACATCATCGTGCTCCTGCTCGTGGGCTGGAATCTCGTTCGCGGGGCGATGAAGGGCTTCGTCGGCGAGGTGCTCAGCCTTGCCGCCTGGATCGTCGCGATCGTCTTCCTCAAGCTGCTCCACACGCCGGCGACCAATGTGCTGGAGGGCGCGGTCGGCACCCGCTCCGGCGCCGCCGTGCTCGCCTTCGCTTTGGTCTTCGGGCTCGTCTTCCTGGCCGGCAAGCTGGTCGCCCGCCAGGTCGGCGGCGGAGTGAAGCGCTCGGTGATCGGACCCGTCGACCGGGTGCTCGGCGGCGGCTTCGGAGTGCTGAAAGGCATCATCCTCGCCACCTTGCTCTACCTCGGGGCGAACCTCGTCTACGACACGATCTGGGGTGCCCAGGCGGAGCGGCCGGCCTGGATGGCCAATTCGCGGACCTACCCTTTGCTCTACGCCAGCGGCCGGGCGATCGTCGATTTCGTCGAATGGCGGCGCGGCGCCCCCGCCGGGCCGCGCTACCGCCAGGCCCCGCCCGCCGGAGATCGCCAGCAGGGCAACAGCTTATGATCCGCCTCTACGACACCTACGCGCGGGAGAAGCGCGTCTTCGAGCCGGCCGATCCTCGCCGCATCACCGTCTACGTCTGCGGCCCGACCGTCTACAATCGCGCCCATATCGGCAACGCCCGTCCGGCGGTCGTATTCGACGTCCTCGCCCGACTGCTCCGCCACACTTACGGCGAGGACAGCCTCGTCTATGCCGCTAACGTCACCGACGTCGAGGACAAGATCATGGCGGCGGCCGCCGCCGAAAAGGTGCCGATCGAGGTCATCACCGAGCGCTACGGCCGTTTCTATTTCGACGATCTGGGAGCCTTGGGCGTGAGGCGGCCCGACGTCGTGCCTTTCGCCACCGGCCACATTCCCGAAATGATCGCCATGATCGAGCGGCTGATCGCCGCCGGTCACGCCTATGCGGCCGAAAGCCACGTGCTCTTCGACGTTCCAAGCTGGCCCGGTTACGGCCGACTGTCGAAGCGGCCGATGGACGAGATGATCGCCGGGGCTCGGGTCGAGATCGCCCCCTACAAGCGTTCTCCGGCCGATTTCGTGCTGTGGAAGCCGAGTTCCGCCGGCCAGCCCGGCTGGGACAGCCCCTGGGGGCGCGGCCGCCCGGGCTGGCATATCGAATGCTCGGCGATGATCGAGGCGCATCTGGGCGAGACGATCGACATTCACGGCGGCGGGCTGGACCTCGAGTTCCCTCACCATGAAAATGAGATCGCCCAGTCGAGCTGCGCCCATGGCGGCGCCCCGCTCGCGCGCTACTGGCTGCACAACGGCATGCTTTCCATGGCGGCGAGCAAGATGTCGAAATCGCTCGGCAACGTCGTCACCGTCGGCGAGCTGCTCGACGACGGCCACCGGGGAGAGACCCTGCGCCTCGCGCTCCTTTCCGCCCAATATCGCCAGCCGCTCGAATGGTCGCCGCAGCTCGTCGCGCAGAGCAAGGCGACTCTGGATCGTCTCTACCGCAGCATCCTGCCGTCCGCGGCGAAGCGGGGCGACGGCGATCCGGAATCCGTGGCTGCGGCGCTGGGCGACGATCTCAACACTCCGCTGGCCTTGTCCCGCCTCGCCGAGCTTGCGAAGCTGGGCGACGTCGAGGCCACCACGCGGGCAGGCACCCTGCTCGGCCTCCTTCAGCAGGATCCGGTCGACTGGTTCCAGGGCAGCGGGGCCCCCGCGTCGGACCGGGTCGACCCGCGACTCAGGGAGGAATCCGGCCGCTTCGGGCTGGGCGCCGAAGAAATCCGGCTTTGCATCGACCGCCGCGCCGAGGCGAAGAAGGCCCGCGACTTCGGCGAGGCAGACCGGATCCGAGCGGATCTCGCCGCTCAGGGCATCCTACTCGAGGACGGCCCGCAGGGGACGACCTGGCGGAGGGCCTGACCTGAGCCCGACCGGTAGCGCTCCTTTTAACCCCGATCTATAGGCGCCCAGTGCCCAGCGCCCTCTACAGCCGCGATATCCTGCGCCTCGCCTCGTCGATCCCCCATCTCGGCCGGCTCGACCACCCGCAGGCCTCGGCCGAGAAGAGCTCCCC
>DATHBY010000237.1:0-1785 GCA_035295885.1 Allosphingosinicella sp. | reverse complement strand
GGCCCGGCCGCCGGCGCGGGCATGATGGGTGCGATGCTCGGCGGCGGAATCATCGGAATCCTGATCCTGCTGAGCTGGCTGGCGCTGCTGATCCCGTCGATCGCGGTGGGAATCCGCCGGCTCCACGACATCGACCGCACCGGCTGGTGGCTGATGCTTGGCTACGGCCCGTCGATCCTCAGCACGATTCTCGCAATGGCTGAATCGGTGGAGCTGGCTGCGATCTTCAACCTCCTGTCGATGATCGGCTTCATCGTGCTGCTGGTGTTCGCGGTGCTGCCGGGGACCCGGGGGCCGAACCGGTACGGACCCGATCCCAAGGGCGAGGACCTCGGCGAGGTGTTCGCCTGAGGCCGGGGCCGGGCGGGTCATTGCGGCCCGTCCGGCGCTCGGCTAGAGGCGCGCTTCGAGTGCCCCCGTGGCGGAATTGGTAGACGCGCTCGACTCAAAATCGAGTTCCGCAAGGAGTGCCGGTTCGACTCCGGCCGGGGGCACCAGCCTAGTTCACCTTGACCCGGTAGCTGAGGGTGAAGCTGGGCGATCCGGACGCCGACGCGCCGGCCAGGACCCCCTTGGGGTTGATCCGGATATGGGTCACCGCGGGGTCGAAGCCGCTGGCGTCGGCGGTCGGCGTGTAGCCGAAGCTGACTCCGCCGTTGTTCGAGAAGCTGAGATCGTCGCTCGTGCTCGACAGGCCCGAATAAGTGTAGCTGAGGCCGCTCGACGGCGAGCCCTGGGCGAACGCCACCGGGCCGGAGCCGGGGACCCCAAGATTGCCGACGAAGAGCGCCGCCTGCGACGGCACCGACTGCACCACCACCACCGAGTTGGAATCGGGATAGCCGGCGCTGCCGTTGCTGACGTTGAGCGAATAGAGCAGCACCGAGCCCGGAATCGCCTTGGGATTGACCGTTCCGTTCAAGGGGTCGGAGACGAGCGGGTGGGACAGGATCGTGGTGAGGCTCGGCGCCGGATCGGTGACTATCACCAGTTGC
Source organism: Allosphingosinicella sp. (assembly GCA_035295885.1). GTDB lineage: Bacteria > Pseudomonadota > Alphaproteobacteria > Sphingomonadales > Sphingomonadaceae > Allosphingosinicella. The sequence goes on along the minus strand of DATHBY010000237.1, from coordinate 790 downwards.
GGCCGCTGGGTCGCCGTTGCCCATTCCTTGCTCGTGAAGGTGGCCAAAGTGTTGTTGCTCGAGAGCCTGGTGAGGACTCCGTTGTTCGCCGCCGTGTCGGAGCGCCACTGCGCGACGAGGGCGGTGACGTCGATGTCGTAATAGCGCCCGCTCGACGCCGGCACGAAGGTGGCGACGGCTGTGGCATCGTGCGAGACTCCGGCGCTGTTCGCCCAGGTCAGGGTGCTCTCCGACCAGGATTGGGTGACCCGATGGACGCTCACCGTGCTGTTGACCGCGCCGGTGACATAGACCCGGAGAGTGGCGCTGACGACCCGCTGGTTCGACGGGATCGAGGCCAGGCTGAACTGGTAGAGCGTTCGATATTCGCCGGTCGAATGCCGGCGGGTGGTCAGGGTCGTGCAGCCGCCGCAATTGGTGGTGCCGCCGCCATTCTCCCTGACGTCCGTGTCCTGGGTCGGAGCCAGGGTGTAGGTGGCCGCGGCCGCCGGAGCGGCCGTCAGGAGCATGGCCAGGACGGCGGCGAGAAGGGGCAGGAGCCGCATCACCGTCCCCCCAGACCCAGCGACTGGAGGGTCAGCTGATCGAACTTGAAGCGCATCGTCACGTAGGGCCCGCTGCGAGTGTAGCGCGCCTCCTCGAAGTCGCGGTCGTGGAAGCCGGCCAGGTTCCAGCCGATCGAAAGCCAGCCATTCTCGAACGGAGTCAAGCCGAGGCTCGGACCGGCCGACCAGGCGAAGCTGTCGCCGCCGAGGCCGCCGCGGACGGTTGCGGCGAAGCCGACGTCGAT
>DATHBY010000236.1:0-6688 GCA_035295885.1 Allosphingosinicella sp. | reverse complement strand
AAGCCGCCACCACTTTCTCCAGGGTCTCGATGACCCGGCGGGCGGGGGAGGCGAGGACGAGGTCGAAAGCCAGGCCCTGCGCCTTCATCTCGCGGCCCACCGTCCGCGCCGCCCGCCGCCCGCGCGGGTTGAGCGGCCGGTCGAAGTCGCGGGTGACGGGATCGTCCCAGCCGGACTTGGCGTGGCGCAGCAGCGTCAGGATCTTCATTCGGCTTCTTCGGCCTGCCTCTCTCCGAGCGCCTGATGCCCGAAAGCCGCCCCGGTTGAAAGCCGTGAGCGCACCCGCTCCGCCGCCTCCGCGAGGCCGACCCGGCGGATCGGGGCTCCCGGAGGGAAGGCGGAGAGCAGGCGCGTCGGGGTCGCGGCGGAAAGGAGCACGAAGACTCCGTTGTCGTCCCTGCGCCGGATGAGGCGGCCGAAGGCCTGGGCCAGCCGGGCGCGGACGACGCGGTCGTCATAGGCGGTGCCGCCGCCCGCCGCCCGCCGCGCCGAGTGGAGCACCGTCGGCCGGGGCCAGGGCACGCCCTCCATCACCACCAGCCGAAGCGAATGGCCGGGCACGTCGACCCCGTCCCTCAGAGCATCGGTTCCGAGCAACGAGGCGTGGGGATCGTCGCGGAAGATATCCACCAGTGTGCCCGTGTCGATCGGGTCGACATGCTGGGCGTAGAGCGGCAGCCCGGCTCGGGCGAGACGGTCGGCGATCCGGGCGTGGACGGCCTTCAGCCTCTGGATGGCGGTGAACAGGCCGAGCGTTCCGCCCTCCGCCGCCTCGATCAGCCGCGAATAGGCGCCGGCGAGCTGGGCGACGTCGCCGCGCTTGACGTCGGTGACGATCAGAACCTCGCTGTTGGAGGCGTAATCGAAAGGGCTCGGCGCGCTGAAGCGGCGCACCGGCCCCGGCACATGGGCGGCCCCGGTGCGCGCCTCGGCGCTTTCCCAGCCTTCCGCGCCGCGAAGGGTCGCGGAGGTGACGACGACGCTGTGCGCCGGCTTCAGAACCGTCTCCGCGAGCGGCCGGGTCGGGTCGAGCCAGTGGCGGCGAAGGCCGATGTCGAATTCGCGGCCGTGGATCCGCTCGACTGCGAGCCAGTCGACGAAGTCGGGATCGGCCGGGCCGCCGAGCCGGGCCGCAAGGGCCACCCAGGCGGCGATCGTCTGGGTGCGCCACGCGAGCCCGCCGATCGCGCCCTCGATCCGCGCCCGAGCCTGCGAATCGAGCCAGTCGGGCGAGTCCTCCAGCACTGCTTCGAGCCGCTTGGCGAGCGCCATCAGCGGCCGCATCAGCTGCTCCAGCGCTTCAACCGCCGGAGCGGCCGCGGCGACGATGTCGCCGTCGAGTTCCGCCATCTCGGTCTCGATGCCGTAGCCGGCGTCCTGAGCCGTGGCTCGGGCGTAGACGGTGCCGCGCACCGCCGCGAGCAGCTTCTCCAGCGGACCGAACGGCATTCCTTCGGCGATCCGCTGAAGCCAGCCGTCGCCCGGCAGCAGCCCCGCCGCCTGCACCGCGATGTCGAGCGCCAGCGCACCGGCCTCGTCGTAGGCGGCGACGTCCGTCAGCCGCGCCGCCAGCCCGCGGCGGCGGCCTCGCGACTTGCTCTCAGGGCCCACGATCCAGCGCCTGAGCTCGATCGCCTCCTGCCCGGTCAGGGCCGCGGCGAAGGTCGAATCGGCGGCCTCGAACAGGTGATGGCCCTCGTCGAAGACAATCCGGGTCGGTGGGTTGCCGCCGTCGCGCCCGCGGGCGGCGTTGACCATCACCAGCGCGTGGTTGGCGATGACGATGTCGGCGTCCTCGCTCGCCCGGGCCGAGCGCTCGATGAAGCATTTGCGGTAATGCGGGCAGCCGGCATAGACGCATTCGCCTCTTCGGTCGGTGAGAGCGGTCGCTCCGGCGCGGCGGAACAGGGTGGGAAGCCAGCCGGGAAGGTCGCCTCCGACCATGTCGCCGTCCTTCGACCGGGCTGCCCAGCGGGCCACGAGCTGGGCAAGAATGGCTGCGCGCCCGGCGAAGCCGCCCTGAAGCGCATCCTCGAGGTTGAGCAGGCACAGGTAATTCTCCCGCCCCTTGCGCACCACCACCTTGCGCCGCCGGGTCGCAGCGTCGGGGAACAGCCGGACTCCTTCGCGGTCGAGCTGGCGCTGAAGCGCCTTTGTGAAGGTCGACACCCAGACAGCTCCGTCGGCGGATTCGGCCCACAGCGAGGCGGGCGCGAGATAGCCCAGCGTCTTGCCGATGCCGGTGCCCGCCTCGGCGAGAAGCATGTTGGGCCGGCCTTCGACCTTTCGCGGGTCGAAGGCGCCCGCCGCGGCGGCCGCATAATCGCGTTGCCCCTCGCGAACCTCCGCATCGCCGCCGACGAGCTTCGCCAGCCGTTCGAGCACCTGCTCCCCGGCAACCCGAACCGTCCTCGGTGCCGGGCGGGCGCCGCTCTCCTCCCATTCGGGCAGCCTGGAAAACAGCCAGCGCTCGTCGCGCTCGGGCCGCTTCAGCCGCTGGGCGACGGCCGGCGCCCACGACCAGCGCAGCCGCCACAGCGCCTGCGCCGAAGCCCAGGCCCCTTCGCGCTCCGGCCACTCCCCTTCCAGTGTCGAGAGCAGGGCGGCGGCGGCTCGGAGCAAGAAGGGCGCGGCCTCGGAGTCGCTCGCCGGGGGTTCGATGCCCAGCGCCCCGGCGAGGCCCCTGGGAGTGGGCACGGCGAAACGTGCGGGGTGGACGAAGGCGAACAGCTCGAGCAGGTCGAGCCCCGAAAGATCGGGATAGCCCAGCCGCTGCCCAATCAAAGGCGCGTTGAGCATGATGACGGGAGTCTCGGCTGCTCGGGCGATCGCCCCGCCTCGGCCGAGACCGCTAACCCCGCCATCCGGAGCGGCGAGCCAGATGCCGCCATGGGTTGCGTGCAGCGCCGGATAGGGGAACGGCAGGGCCATGAATGATCTTTGCCGGAACGGGAACGAACCGGCAACGGCTGATTAGACCAGGCCGCCGCTTTCCACCCCGTGCCCTGGGATGGTGATGCTCTCTATCCGGCCGCCCAGATCGACCGACCGCGCTTCGCCATACCCGGTTTCTCGGGGAGTCCAGAATTGATGCAGCTGGGCCGTGTTGAGGTCGAGCACCCAATATTCAAGGTCTCCGTGTCGAGCGTACAGGACCGCCTTGTCGCCGAGATCGAAGGCGATTGACGCGTCCGAGACTTCAACCACGAGAGCGACAGCATCGAGCGGTAGGTAGATTCGTTGGCCCGGCGTCACTTGCGCGAGAGAGCGATGTCGGGCTCAGGGGCGCTGCTCGGCGGGCGAGCTGAGTCTTTGCCAGCTTGCGCGATACCAACGAAATCCCGAAGAGGCGGTTCATGCCAGAAACCTCCGTTCCCCCAGGGCTCCGCGCCGCCGCGCTCGTATCGAAGGCGTGGCCTTACGAAGAGGCTCGCAAGCTTCTGAAGCGCTACCCGGACGGGCCGCCGGCGGGCGGGATCGTGTTCGAGACCGGCTACGGCCCGAGCGGGCTTCCGCATCTCGGCACCTTCCAGGAAGTGGCGCGGACTTTGATAGTGCGTCACGCTTTGTCGGAGATGGCCGACTGGCCGAGCCGGCTCATCGCTTTTTCCGACGACATGGACGGAATGCGCAAGGTGCCGCCCGGAGTGCCCAACCAGGACATGATGCACGCCCATCTCGACCAGCCGCTAAGCCTGGTGCCGGACCCCTTTGGCTGCGGCCACGACAGCTATGCCGCGCACAACAACAACCTGCTCCGCCAGTTCCTCGACCGCTTCGGCTTCGACTACGAGTTCCTCGCCTCGTCCGACTGCTACCGCTCGGGCCGGTTCGACGAGACGTTGCGCCAGGTGCTGAGGCGCTACGAAGCGATCATGGGCGTAATGCTTCCGACCCTGGGCGAGGAACGGCGCCGCACCTATTCCCCGATCCTTCCGATCAGCCCGGAGAGCGGCAAGGTGCTTCAGGTGCCGGTCGAGGTCGTCGACGCCGAGGCTGGGACGGTGCGCTACACCGATCCGGCGACCCGGCAGGAGGTCGAGCAGTCGGTCCTTGCCGGCGGCGCCAAGCCGCAGTGGAAGGTGGACTGGGCGATGCGCTGGGTGGCGCTCGGAGTCGATTATGAGATGTCGGGGAAGGATCTGATCGATTCGGTCACCCAGAGCTCGAAGATCGCCCGCATCCTCGGCGGCCGCCCGCCCGAGGGCTTCAACTACGAGCTCTTCCTGGACGAGAATGGCGAGAAGATCTCGAAGACCAAAGGCAACGGAGTCACCATCGACGAATGGCTGACCTACGCTCCGGAGGAGAGCCTCGAATTCTACATCTACCGGGAGCCCCGCAAGGCCAAGCAATTGAGCTTCGGAATCATCCCCAAAGCGGTGGACGAGTACCAGCAATTCCTCGCCGCCTATCCGGCGCAGGAATGGGACAAGAGGCTCGGCAACCCGGTCCATCACGTCCATGCGGGCAAGGTGCCGCCGGCCCGGATGCCCTTGAGCTTCGCCTTGCTGCTCAACCTCGTCGGAGTGGCCTCGACCGACGACAAGGACCTCCTCTGGGGCTTCGTCAGGCGCTACGCGCCCGATGCCTCACCCGAGACTCATCCGGAGCTTGATGCGCTGATCGGCCACGCGCTGGCTTACTTCCGGGACTTCGTCGCCGGCTCGCTGCGGCGGCGGGCCCCCGACGCCAGAGAGGCGGCCGCTCTCCGCGATCTCGATGTCCGGCTCGTGGCGCTGCCCGCGAACGCGGGCGCAGAGACGATCCAGCATCTCGTCTTCGAAGTGGGCAAGGACAACGGCTTTGAAAGTCTTCGCGACTGGTTTCGCGCCCTCTACGAGACATTGCTAGGTACGAGCCAAGGTCCACGCATGGGCAGTTTCATTGCTCTTTATGGCATCGAAAACAGCCGCAAGTTGATCGCGGAGGCGCTTTCAGCCGAGTAGGGACTGGGTATCCGAGGATGCTTGTTTGTTCACGCATCCTCCTTCACCATGCGGATAGGGCGAGTCGATTTCCATTCGATGACGGCGAGTGCGGGCCGCCCCGACCGGCGCAGGCAGGGTAGCCGGCGAAGGGGCGAAGCACCTGCCCGCTCGCTAGGGACCGGGGGGGCAGCTCCCGTAGAGGACGGGAGATGAAAGTCTCCCGGATCGGGCAGCCTCCCTTTATCCTACATGATCCGACGTTTCCGTTCATCATTCCGACAGTCTCGAGAAACTACGTAACACGTAACGCATCGGAGGCGTCGTGAACGAAGATACGGATTTCATCACGCAGCTGGGCCGGCCGTTCCTGGCCCACCGCCTGCGCCGGCTCGCGGAGACCTTTCTGGAGGGCTACGGCCGCTGGCTGCCCGCATTGGGAATAGTCGCGCCTCCCCGCTCCTTGTCGACCTTGTTGCTGCTCGAGGCCGACGGCCCGCTCGGCGTCACCGAGATCGCCGCCCGCCTGCGGCTCAGCCACCCCCTGCTGATCAGGCTTACCGGCAGCCTCGAAGAGCAGGGTCTGATCCGCGCCGGCCGGGATGCTGCGGACGGGCGGAGGCGGCTGATCTCCCTGACCGCCGCGGGGCGGGCCCAGGCGGCGATGGTGAAACGGGCGGTCCGGGTCCTCGACCGCGCTTATGGCGAGCTGATGAGCGAGGTCGGGATCGATCTGATGGAAGGCTGCACTCGGGTGGAGCGCGCCTGCCTGAACATGAGCTTCGAAAAACGGCTCGAGCGCGCCGCCGCCGAGACCCGACAGCAGGAGAAAGCCGAATGCGCACCCTCTGCGTGACAAGCCTGTTCGCAACCCTGATCGTCGGCACGGCGGCCGCGCAGATGCCGCCTCCCGGCCCGCAGGCGGCGCCTGTGCGGCGAATGCAGAGGATGACGCCGCCGCCCGCCTTCGCCGGCGACGAGGCGAGGGTTCGGATGGACTTGAGCCAAAGCGCGCCGGTCGTCTCGGTCACCATCGGCGGCAAGGGCCCCTATCGCTTCCTCGTCGATACCGGGGCCGTCGGACACGGCCGGATCACGCCCGCGCTGGCGAAGGCGCTCGGCCTCGCGGTCGCGGGAGAGGCGGTGGCGGGCGACGGCTCCGGCCGGACCCAGACCCGAAAAACCTACCGGATCGAGTCGCTCGAGCTCGGCAGGGTGCGCTTCAGCGACCTTCAGCTTTCCGAGATCGCCTTGCCGCGCGGACGCCTCGAGGGGCTGGACGGCGTCCTCGGCCTCGGCCTCTTCGCCAGCCATTTGCTGACCCTCGATTATTCACGGGGAACCCTGTCGCTGAGCCTCGCGTCGCTTCCCGACCGAGCTCCCGGCTACGCTCCCGATCCGCGCGGCATCTCTCTGCCCGTATCGATTGGCGCGGAGACGATCCGGGCGCACATCGACACCGGCAACGCGGTCGCTCCGCTGATCCTGCCGACCGCCATGGCGGAACGGCTGCCGCGCAGGGGTGAGCCGCGAATCACGGGCCGAGCCGCCACCGCCATTTCCACCGTCGAGGTTCGATCGGTCGACATCACCGGCCCGGTACGCGTGGCGGGCGCCACCCTGCCGATCACCGCTGTGACCTATCCCGCTCTCGGGGAGAACGGCAATCTCGGATCCAAAGCGTTCGCCGGCGCGGTGCTGCGCATCGACCAGCGCAACCGCCGGATAGAGATCGAGCTCGCCAGGCCGCCGCGCTAGCT
>DATHBY010000235.1:0-4142 GCA_035295885.1 Allosphingosinicella sp. | reverse complement strand
CAGGCCCTGGCCGACCACCTGGCTCCCGAACGAGAGGATGAGGAGCGGGGTCCAGTCCTCGGGCATCACCTTCTGGCCCAGGGCCAGGGAGAGCAGAAGGAGCGGCAACGCCCCGGCGGCGGTGGCAATGGCGAGTACCGGCATCGGCGCCATCGTCCTGCGCGCGCGGTCGACGGCGATCAGATAGCCCGTGTACAGAAGGCCGGCCGCGAGAGCGAAAAGGTCGCCCCTGAAGTTCCGGGGCGAAAGCTCGTAGCTCGAGCCCATCAGCAGCGCCGCTCCGGCGGCGGCCAGGAAGAGGGCGACCGCCTGCACGGCGCGGGGCAGCCGCCGAAGCATGATGAAGCCGTAGAGAACCAGCACGAAGCTCGAGGCGTTGCCGAACAGGCTCGCATTGGCGAGCTTGGTCAGGCCGATGCCGACATGCCACGCGGCCAGATCGATGGCGAGGAAGAGGCCGCCGATCGCGACCAGCGCCACCAGGCTCAAGGGCGGCGGCTCACGCCCCGACTGCTGCCGCCAGGCGAGGAGAAAGAGGAAAGGAATGGCGAGCGCAAGTCTCCAGAAGCCGGAGGCTACGGGGCCTACGTCCGTCAGCCGCACCATCCAGGGGCCGAGCGCCAGGACGAGGTTGCCGACGATCAGCGCGGCGAAGGCGTAGCGGCCGGGCGCCGTCGCCGAAGGTGATCGAGATTGCTGCATCTTGCCTTCCGCGCCGCTAGGGGTCGCCGCTCCCCGCCGTCAAGGAAAGCCGATGACGACACTCTTCGACCCGATCCAGCTCGGTGCCGTGCTCTGCCCCAACCGGATCGTCATGGCCCCACTGACCCGCGGCCGCGCCACCCGGGATCATGTGCCGACCGAATTGATGGCCGAATATTATCGCCAGCGCTCGAGCGCCGGCCTGATCATCACCGAGGCGACGGGGATGAGCCGCCAGGGTCTTGGCTGGCCCTATGCCCCCGGAATCTGGACTGAGGAGCAGAGGGAGGGCTGGAAGCCGGTCGTCGAGGCCGTGCACGGGGCGGGCGGTCGGATCTTCTGCCAGCTCTGGCACATGGGCCGGGTGGTGCACCCCGGCTTCCTCGGCGGCGAGCCTGTCTCGGCCTCCGCCACCACCGCGCCCTACAAGGCCCATACCTATGAGGGCCGCCAGCCGTACGTGGAGGCGCGGCCGCTTCGGGCGGACGAGATACCGGGCCTCCTGGGCGAGTATGCCCGGGCCGCCGCTTTCGCGATCGCCGCCGGCTTCGACGGAGTCCAGCTCCACGCCGCCAATGGCTATCTGATCGACCAGTTCCTGCGCGACGGGACCAATTTCCGTGACGACGAATATGGCGGCCCGATCGGCAACCGCATCCGCCTGCTCGCCGAGGCGACCCGGGCGATCGCCGACATGGTCGGGCCGGAGCGGACGGCGGTTCGTCTCTCGCCGAACAGCGAGACCCAGGGCTGCGAGGACAGCGACCCGCACGCGCTCTTCACCGCGGCCGCGGAGGCCCTGGCCGAAATCGGAATCGCCTTCCTCGAGCTTCGCGAGCCTGGGCCCGAAGGGACATTCGGAAAGTCCGACGTTCCGCCGGTCTCCCCCGCCATCCGCAAGGTTTTCCCGGCTCCGCTGATCCTCAACTCGGACTTCAACCTCGAGCGGGCCGAGGCGGCGCTCGAGGAGGAGCGGGCCGACGCGATCAGCTTCGGCCGGCCCTTCATCTCCAACCCGGACCTGCCCGCGCGATTGCTCAACCGGGCGGAGCTCGCGCCGGACGTGATGGCGACCTGGTACAGCCAGGGGGCCGAAGGCTATACGGACTATCCGGAGGCGGAGGGCGTTCCCGCGTGAGCGAGGATGAGGCGCCGCCTTGCTTCCTGTGCGGCCGTCCGCTCGGAGCGAGGGTCGAATGGCACCACCCGGTGCCGAAGAGCAAAGGCGGCCGCGAGACGGTGCCGGTCCATCCGATTTGCCACCGAGCCATCCACCGGGCGCTCGACAACAAGGCTCTGGCGCGGGACTATGCCTCGGCGGCGGCACTGCGCTCGCATCCGGAGCTGGCGCGCTTCATCGCCTGGGTGGGCCGCAAGGAGCCGGATTTCCACGTGCCGACAAGGCGGGGACGAAGATGAGGCGATTGGTACGGATCCTCCAGCGTCTCTTCCTGACATTGCTCATCGCCGGCGCGGCCCTCTTCGGCTGGTCCTACTGGACGGCGGTGTCCGATCCGGCCGTCCGCAGCGCCCGCGTCGCCGCCCCCGGCTGGCCGTCCGGAGCGCCTCCGATGCGGCTGCTGCTCATCTCGGACGTGCATGTCGCCGGGCCGGACATGCCGCCCGCGCGGCTTCGGCGGATCGTGGGCCGGATCAACCGCCTCGAGCCCGATATCGTCCTGATCGCCGGTGATCTCGTCTCCGACAAGCGGTTCGCGACCCGCTATTATTCGCTCGAGGAGGCGGTCGCTCCGTTGGCCGCGCTTCGTCCGCGGCTCGCCACGATCGCCGTGCTCGGAAATCACGATCATTGGCGCGATGCGGGCGCCGCCCGCCGCGCCCTCGCCCGAGCCGGCATTCGACTGCTTCAAAATCAGGCGGTTCAGGCGGGGCCGGTCGCGATCGGCGGGCTGGACGACGACTATACCGGCCGCGCGGACCTGCCGGCGACCCTCGCCGCCCTGCGCATGCTCGCCGGGCCAAAGCTCCTTCTCAGCCACAGTCCGGATCCCTTCCCGGACATCGAGTCGGACATATTCCTCATGCTTGCCGGACACACGCATTGCGGCCAGGTCGCTCCGCCTCTGATCGGGCCGGTCTCCACCATGTCGAGGCATGGCCGCCGCTACGCCTGCGGGATTGTGCGGGAGGACGGCAGGACCCTGATCGTCTCGTCCGGCCTGGGCACCAGCGTCTTGCCGATTCGGCTGGGAGCCGTGCCGGACATGTGGCTGGTGGAGATCGGCCCCTAGACGAGCCTGAGCGCGCTTACCGCCACGAAGAGCCCGGTCGCCAGGAACAGCGCCCCCAGCCCCATTCGGATGCCCTTGAGCGGCGCCGCCTTCGCCAGCTGGTCCCCCATCAGCGCGGCCGGCATGCTTGCCATCATGATCCCCGCCGTCGCCCCGGCCGCGGCGAAGGCGAAGGCGTCGAACCGGGCGGCGACGGCGAAGGTGAGGAACTGGGTCTTGTCGCCGAACTCGAGCACGAAGAAAGAGGCGGCGGCGACGAGGAAGGGGCCGGCGCGGGAAGTTCCGGCCGATTCGTAGGGCTTGGGCCGGATCAGCCCGGCCACCCCGGCGTAGATGAGCGCGACCGCGACCAGCAGCGAGCTCGACCGGAGCACGATCATGTCGTGGACGAACGAGCCGCCGAATGCCGCGATCAGGCTGTTGGCGAGCGCCGCAACGAACACGCCGGCGAGGATCGGTACGGGGCGCCGGTAGCGCGCCGCCAGCGCGATGACGAGGAGCTGGGTCTTGTCGCCCCACTCGCCGAGCGCGGCGGCGACGAAGCTTGTGAGGAGCGCGTCCAAAGGCTCAGGCGCAGAGGCGGATCGAGACGGAGGCGAGCATCGCTTCGGCGGCGCTCTCCTCCATCCGCTCGCAGCCGATCGCGTCCTGGAGCCGGCCGAGATAGAGCGCTTGCGGGCAGCCGCCGCGGTCTTCCGCCATCGCCCGCTCCAGCGCCTCGGCGACCCGAACCACCGGGGTGAGGCCGTAGGCCGCCGCGAGCCGCCTGATGCCGCCGACGCTTTCGTCGAAGTCGCGTGCCGAGAGGCGCTTCGCCGCCGATTGAAGGCTTGCGAGCCGCTCGCACAGCTCGGCCCTGACCAGCATCATTCCGTCCGCCTGCGCCCGCATCGTCCCGCTCCCTCACTCGGTGGAACGGACGATGCGCCGATATGGTTACCGCTTCGTTAAAGCGGCCTGCCCTTGACATCGTTCCCGCTTCGCGGCAGAGGCGGCCGGGCATGCGAGCGGCGGGGACGCCGCTTTTATTTTTTTAAACATCGGCAATTTCGCCCAATTTGAGAGGCTGTCATGGCCAAGCCGACCACGGTCAAGATCAAGCTCGTCAGCACCGCCGACACCGGCTTCTATTATGTGACGAAGAAGAATCCGCGGAACATCACCGAGAAGATGACCTTCCGCAAGTAC
>DATHBY010000234.1:0-4940 GCA_035295885.1 Allosphingosinicella sp. | reverse complement strand
AGCGAGGAGCGCTTCCGGCTGATCGCCGATTCCGCTCCCGTGCCGATGTGGGTGACCAAGCTCGACCGCAAGCGCAGCTTCGTCAACCGGGCCTATGTCGAGTTCCTCGGCATCAGCTACGAGGAAGCGGTCGACTTCGACTGGCGCACCGTAATCCATCCCGAGGACGCCGCGCGAGTCGTCGCCGAATCCATGGCCGGCGAGGCCTCGCTCCAGACGTTCGAGCTGGTCGCCCGCTATTGCAGCCGAGGCGAATGGCGCTGGATCCGCTCCGTCTCCCAGCCGCGCTGGGGACCCCAGGGAGAGCATTGCGGCTTCATCGGGGTCGCCCACGACATCACGGAGCTGAAGAGCGCCGAGGCTGCCCTGCGCGAGGTCAACGAGACTCTCGAGCGGAGGGTGGCGGAAAGGACCGCCGACCTCAGCGCCGCCCTCGACCGGCTGCAGGCGGAAGTCGGCGAGCGGCTGCGGGCCGAGGAGGCGCTCCGCCAGGCGCAGAAGATGGAGGCGGTGGGGCAGCTTACCGGCGGCATCGCCCACGATTTCAACAACCTGCTCACCCCGATCATGGGCGGTCTTGAGCTGATCGCCTCGCGCGTCGATGAGCCGAGGCTCAAGCGCATCGCCGAGACCGCGCTCGAATCGACTCGCCGCGGCGCCAAGCTCACCGGCCAGCTGCTCGCTTTCTCGCGAATCCAGCGGATCAGCATGGCGCCCGTAGCGGTCAACGGCGTGATCGAGGCGATGCAGCGCCTCCTTCGCCATACGATCGGCGGAGCGGTGACGATCGAGACCCGGCTCGATCCGGGCGCCGGCCACGGCATCTGCGACGCCAACCAGCTCGAGAATGCCATCCTCAACCTCGCCATCAACGCCCGCGACGCCATGCCGGAAGGTGGTACGCTGACCATCTGCACCGCCCGGGTGAGGCTGGACGAGGAGCCGGACCATCAGGCCGGCGAGTTCGTGCGGATCACCGTCGCCGACACCGGCCACGGCATGCCGCCCGACGTTCTCGCCCGGGCGACTGAGCCCTTTTATTCGACCAAGCCGCTTGGCAAGGGGACCGGCCTCGGCCTGGCCCAGGTCTACGGCATTGCCCAGCAGGCCGGCGGAACGCTTCGAATCGACAGCGAGGAGGGGAAGGGGACGTCGGTCTGCATCCTGCTCCCGGCCGCCGCGGTGCCGGCGACGGAGGAAGCCGAGGAAGGCAGTCCGTCAAGCCCGGGTCCCCACGCCGCCGCCGCCGGCGCCCGGGTGCTGGTGGTCGACGACGACGCCGACGTCCGCGCCTTCCTTGCCGAATCTCTGGAAGGGCTCGGCTGCACCGTGGTCTCGGCGGCGTCCGGGCCCGAAGGTTTGCAGGCTGTCGGCGAATCGCGTCCGGACCTCGTCTTGATGGACTATGCGATGCCCGGCATGAGCGGCGCCGACGCCGCCCGCGCGGCCCGCGCAATCCATCCCGACCTGCCGATCGTCTTCGTCACCGGCTATGCCGAAAGCGAGCAGCTTGAGGCCGCCCTGGGCGGCGACGTTCCGGTGCTGCGCAAGCCCTTCACCCTCGCCGAGCTGGCGGCGGCGGTGGAGGAGAATGTAGCGAAATAGCTCCTCGCCGGAACGGGGAAGGGAACCATGCGCAGCATGGTGAAGGGGGGTCCACGTCTCCGCTGCTCTAACGCCGGGCCCCTCCACCACCGGCTTCGCCGGCGGTCCCCCCTCCCCGTTCCGGGGAGGAGCAAAAAAGGGCTCTTGAACCCCCGAAATCCTTACCTAAATCGCGGTCGCCGGGCGACCCGTCGATGGTGTCCGTGCCTGTATCCGCGAGGGGCGATGCGCTCTTTGCCGCCGCTCCTCACGATGTTGCTCAAACGGAGGACATTGACATGAGAAGCTTCGATTTCACCCCCTATCGCCGCAACACCGTCGGCTTCGACCGGCTTTTCGACTTCCTCGAAAGCGCCCGCGCCGAGCAGGCCGACAATTATCCCCCCTACGACATCGAGAAGCTGAGCGACGACCGCTACCGGATCACGCTCGCCGTCGCCGGATTCTCGTCCGCGGACATCGACATCACCGCCCGGCAGAACATGCTGGTGGTGGTCGGTCGCAAGTCGGAGAACCGGGGCAAGGACGGCAATTTCCTGCACATGGGGATCGCAACGCGAGCCTTCGAGCGCCGCTTCGAGCTCGCCGACTTCGTCCGGGTCGAGGCGGCCGACATGAAGGACGGCCTGCTCTCGATCGAACTGGTCCGCGAAATCCCCGACGCGATGAAGCCGCGCAAGATCGAGATCGGCACCGGCCAGTCCCATACCATCGAGGCGGAAAAGGCTCCGCAGAAGGAGCCCGAGGTCGCGTAACCCCGTCATGCAGCGCAGGCAGGCATCCCAGGGGGTGAAAAGGTCTGAGCCTTTCACCCCTTGGGGCACCAGCCTCCGCCGGGACGACGGGCCGTCGCATCGCTGGCACATTCCATCGGGCGATTCATCCCGGGTTTACCTGCGAAGGCGCACCGCCTTCGAATGCGTTTCCTGAAGAAGCTCGCCGACCCGTTCGCGCTCGTCGCCGAAGGCTTCGTCGTCGGCGCGATTCTGTTCGCGACCGCCACCCCGAGCCTGATCGATTCGGGTCCCGAGCGGGCTCCGGCCGCGCTCGACTCGTCGGTTATCCCAAACCCCGGACGCTGAGGCTTGAACGCCGCCGCCGCGCGGTTATAGCTGGGGCATGGTTCGCTTTTCGTTCTGTGACCACGATCTGATGGCGCTGCCGCAAGGCGCGCTGTTCTGGCCTTCGCGCCGGGCGCTGCTCGTCGCCGATCTTCATCTCGAGAAAGCGAGCTGGTTCGCCCGGCTGGGCCAGATGCTGCCCCCCTACGACACCATCGCAACGCTGGCCGATCTCGCCGCCCTTGTCCTGTCCACCGGCGCCGAGGAGATATGGTGCCTCGGCGACAGCTTCCACGATCGCCACGGCTGCGAGCGCCTCCCCGCCCGGGCGCGCGGGATGCTGACCGCGCTGACCGGCGCGACTCGCTGGACCTGGATCACCGGCAACCACGATCCCGGCTTTGCCGACCCTTGCGGGGGCGCGATCCTCCAGGAAGCGGAGGTGGATGGCCTGCTCCTGCGCCACGAAGCCGATCCGGCCGAGCCGCGCCCGGAGCTGTCGGGCCATTTCCATCCCAAGCTTCGAATCCACCACCGCGGCCGCCAGGTCTCCCGCCGCTGCTTCGTCGCGACGGAGAGGAAACTCATCCTGCCGGCCTTCGGCTCGCTGACCGGTGGCCTAGACGCGACGCATCCCGAGATCGTCCGGGCGGTCGGGCCGAAGGCCGAGGCCCTGGTGCCGGTCGCCGACAAGCTCCTCAGGTTCCCGCTGGCGGCTTGAAGCACTCCGTCATCCTGAACTTGTTTCAGGATCCAGGATGGATTCGCCTCGCGGGTGAGAACCGGACCCTGAACCAAGTTCAGGGTGACGATGACGGGATGAGCCTTGCGGGAATAAGCCCCCGCACGGAGTTGCCGACAAAGAACCCGCCCTCCAGATCCTCCGGCCGCAAGTCCGACTCCTCGGCCCGCCCTTCCTCGAGCAGTGCCCCGCGCAGGACTCCGGGCAGAAGCCCGCGCGCCAGCGGCGGGGTCAGCAGCCGGCCGTCCCGCTCGACGAACAGGCTGGTGAAGCTGCCCTCGGTCAAGAACCCGTCCCGATCGACGAAGGCCACCTCGAACGTCCCCGCCGCCTCCCGCGCCTCGTCGTAGAAAAGCCGGTCGCTGGTTTTGTGCCTCAGTCGGAAGTCGCCGGGCTCGACCGGCAGCGCCGCCAGAGCCACCTCGACCGCTCCATCGGGCGCCTCCGGGAGAGGCCGCGACTCGATCGCAAGCGCTCCGCTGCTCGACAGAAGCAGCCTTAGCTTGCGCGCTTCCCTAAGGAAGAAAGTCGCGGCCTGCAGCTCGTTCCTCGCATGGTGGCGGTCGAAGCCGAAGCCGAGCGCTTCGGCGCTTCGCTTCATCCGCGCGAGATGGCGGTCGAGCTCGTCGATGCCGTCGCTCGGGTCGAAGCGCATCGTCTCGATCAGGTCGAAGCGCCGGCTCGTGGCCACAAACTCTCCCTTCGCCAGGCATTCGCGCCATTCGTCGGCCGCGACGCTGTCCGCCACGATTCCCGAACCGAGGCCCAATCGGGCGGCGCTCTCGCCGTCGCGCAGGACCAGGGTCCGGATCGCGACATTGAACTCGGCTTCACCGTCCGGCGCAAGCCTGCCGATACTACCGGTATAGGGACCTCGCTGTTCCCCCTCGAGCTCGGCGATGATTTCCATCGCCCGGATCTTCGGCGCTCCGGTCACCGAGCCGCAAGGGAAGATCGTCTGGAGCAGGTCCACGGCATCCCGTCCCGCTTCCAGATCGCCGGTCACCGTGGAGGTCATCTGCAGCACCGTCGGATAGCTCTCGATCTCGAACAGGGCCGGGACCTTCACCGTCCCGGGCTTCGACAGGCGCGACAGGTCGTTGCGCAGCAGGTCAACGATCATCAGATTCTCGGCGCGCTGCTTGGGAGCGCTCCGAAGCGCCTCCGGGTCGCTGCCCGCCGCCGCCGTCCCCTTCATCGGCCGAGCCGTCACCCGCCCCGACTCCAGAGTGAAGAACAGTTCCGGCGAGAAGGAGAGCAGCCAATGCTCGCCGGTGAACACCACCCCTCCCCATCCCGCCCGCGCCCGCGGCCGGATCGCGGCGTAGAGGGCGAGCGGGTGCCCGGCGGTCGCGACTTCCGCCCGGAAGGTGAGGTTCGCCTGGTAGATGTCGCCGGCCAGGATATGCTCCAGCGTCCGCTCGACCGCCGACTGGTGCGACTCGCGCCGGACGAGCGGCCGCGGCCGCCCCGCCCACGCCCCTGCCTGGTCCGGAAGCAAAGTCTCCGGGTCGAAATCTTCCCAGCCGCCG
>DATHBY010000233.1:0-4231 GCA_035295885.1 Allosphingosinicella sp. | reverse complement strand
CCGTCGGTCATCTGCACCTTGATCATATGGTAATCGGGATGGGCGCCGTTCTTCATTTCGGTGATTCCTTGGGATGTGGCTGGTTCCGACCAGCCTCGCGGAAAGGTCGTGCGGCCCTGTAGCCAAAGGACCCCGAAATGGCAAGGCAGCCCTCCTCCGTCATTCGCGCGAGCTCGGGAATCCAGTCCTGACCTGGAGACCGGCACCGCCGCCCGCCGGATTCCTGCTTCCGCCGGAATGACGGGTCCGCTACAGCCGCGCCCAGCGAAGGTGCCCTTCACGCCGTACAAGCGGCGGGGGGAGGGTGAAAAGGGAAGCCGGCGAAAACCCGGCGCTGTGCCCGCAACTGTAACCGGCTCGAGCCGGAAGTCAGGAACCTGCCTTCGCCGTCGTCCGCACCCGGCCGGGACCAGCCGATCGTGCGTGGCATCGGGGGCGGTTCGTCGCCCGCGGTTCCTCCGAGACGACATGTGTCGTTGCAAAGGAGGTTCTCGAATGACTTTCATCCTGTACGTCGCCGCCGCGTCCGCGGCGCAACCCGTCCCGGACGAGACCATCGTCGTCACCGCCGAGCGCGATCCGGTCGAGGCCTCGTTCAACGCTCCGGCGGAGCTGAAGACCCAGGAGCCGAACTTTCCCTGGGACGGACTGCCGATGATCGCCGATCTGCTTCGGCTCACGCCGAGCGTCTCGGTGTCGGTGTCCGGCCCGCGCGGCGCCCAGACCCAGATTAGGGTTCGCGGCAGCGAAGCCAACCACACCCTGCTCTTCGTCGACGGCATCCGCTTCAATGATCCCGCCGCCGGCAACGAAGGCCGTTTCGAGCTTCTCACCACCGATTCGATCGACCGGATCAACATGTACCGCGGGCCCCAATCCGCTTTCTGGGGATCGGAGGCGATCGGCGGGGTCGTTGACATCCACACCAACGAGGCCCGCGAGGCGCTCCGCCTCGACGCGCTCGGCGAATATGGCGGCCTGGACAGTGCCCGCGGTTCGGTGCGCGCCTCGCGTCTGGCGGGCAAGCTCGGCTTGAGCGGAAGCGCCGTCTGGCAGTCGAGCGACGGAATCGACTCGTCCAGCCGGAGCGGCGAGCGGGACGGCTTCGAGAACCGGTCGGCAAGCTTCAAGGCGGTCTTCCATCCGACCGACGAAATCGACCTGGGCGGCGTCGCTCACTGGATCGACGGGACGAGCGAATATGATGGGCTCGACCCGGTCACCTTTCGCCGCTCCGACACGCTCGACGTGACCCGCAACCGGATCGCGGCCGGCCGGCTCTGGGCCGAGATCGAAACCGGGGATTGGACGGCCAAGCTGGACTCGAGCCTGCTTGGCAGCGCCAACCGCAACCGCCTCGGCGCCGCGCCGCTGAACAGCACGTTCGGTCGCCGGTTCACCACCAGCGGGCAGCTGTCCCGAGCGATCGGCACGCACAGGCTGACCGCCGCCCTCGATCACCAGGCCGAACGTTTCCGGGCGCGCGATCAGGTCTATTTCGGAGGGACCGGCCAGGACCGGTCGCGAAGCCTGATCGCCGCTACGGGCGAGTGGGAAGCGCGGTGGACCGGGAGGCTGCGGACTACCGTCGCCCTCCGCCACGACCGTTTCAGCGCGTTTCGGGACGCCACAACCCTCCATGCCAGCGCCGAGGCCGAACCGGGGCGGGACTGGCGGCTGGTCGCCGGCTATTCCGAGGGGATAGCGCAACCGACCTTCTACGACCTTTTCGGTTTCTTTCCCGGCTCGTTCACCGGCAATCCGGAGCTTCGCCCCGAGCGTGCCGGCAGCTGGAATGCGGGGATCAGCTGGCGTGAGGGCAAGCGCGTGTCGCTTGCGCTCAGCCTGTTCAGCGCGAGCCTCGAGGACGAGATCGTCGACGTCTTCGATCCAGTCACCTTCCGCTCGACCGCAGCCAACGCGACCGGGACCAGCCGCCGGAGGGGAGTCGAGGTCGAGGCGGGATGGCGCCCGGCCAAAGCGGCGAATTTCGCCTTCTACTACACCTTGCTCGACGCCGAGGAGCGGCAGGTGGCGGGTGGATTGAGGCTTCGCGAAGTGCGCCGGCCGAAACACAGCTTCAACCTTGTCGGCCACGGCCGCTCCGGGCCGTTCACATGGGGCGCGACCCTCGCTTATGTCGGCGAGCGCGGGGATACGGATTTCGACGTCTTTCCGCTCCGCCCCGTCATTCTGGGCGATTACGTCCTCGCCTCGCTGCGCGCGGCCTGGCGGATTACCCCGGTGCTGGAAGCCTATGTCAGAGCCGAAAACGCCTTGAACGCGCGCTATCAGGATGTGGTGGGCTACCGGACACCGGGGAGGACGGTCCATGCGGGCCTTCGCTTTCGCTTCCGCGATTAGCCTCGCTTTGGCCGGAGCGGCGGAGGCGGCGCCGCGGCGGGTCGCCTCGCTGAACCTGTGCACCGACGAGCTGCTGCTCATGCTCGGCGATCCGGCGCAGGTCGTCTCGGTCACCCACCTCGCCCGGCAGCCGGCCGAGACCCCGCTGTGGCGAGAGGCCCGGCGCTACCGAAGCAACGATGGAAGCCTGGTTTCAG
This sequence comes from Allosphingosinicella sp., assembly GCA_035295885.1. Taxonomy (GTDB): domain Bacteria; phylum Pseudomonadota; class Alphaproteobacteria; order Sphingomonadales; family Sphingomonadaceae; genus Allosphingosinicella. The sequence goes on along the minus strand of DATHBY010000233.1, from coordinate 1,670 downwards.
TCGCAGGGCTTCGGCCGGACCTCGTCCTGACGATGGGCGGAGGCGCCCGCGACCGTGGGCGGATCGCCCGGCGGCTCGGGATCCCTATCCTCGACCTCTCCTATCCGCAGTCGCTGGCCGATATCGAAGCCTCGGTCGGCAAGGTCTCGGCGGCGCTCGGGCGCGGACCGGCCGGAGCGGCCTGGGTGGCGCGGATCGGGCGGCTCAAGGCGGCCCGGCCGCGACTCTCCGTAGACACCATCTGGCTCGGCGGAGGCGGCCGAACGGTCGCCGCCGGCGGCCTCGCGGCTCAGTGGATGGCTCTGGCCGGCCTTCGCCAGCGCGCCGTGGCGGGCGACCGGGTATCGCTTGAGCAATTGCTCCTCCGTCCGCCGGCGGTTCTGCTTCGAAGCGACTATCGCCAGGGCCAATATTCGGGCGAGCAGCGCTGGCTGTCCCATCCGCTGGCCCGCCGGGCCCGGGGCTCGCGCAACATCGTTACCGACGGCCGGCCGTGGACCTGCATGGGCCCGGCAATGGTCGCCGAGATCGAGCGGCTTCGCCGGGCGACCCGGCGATGAACCGGGCTGCCCTGGCCATCATTGCGCTGGCCGCCGCCCTCGCTTTCGCGCTGTCGCTGGCCGTCCCCTGGCAGCCGGTCGCAATCCTGCTCGAGCAGGACCGGCCGCTCGCCCTCGCGCTGCTGTGGGAGCTGCGGCTTCCCCGGACGCTACTGGCGCTTGCCTACGGGGCGATGCTCGGAGCCTCCGGAGCGGCGATCCAGGGGCTGTTCGCCAACCCCCTCGCCTCGCCGGACCTTACCGGAACGACCAGCGGCGCGGCTCTGGGAGCGGTGGTGACCGCCTATCTGCTCGGCTTCTCGGCGCCGCTCGCGCTCGGGCTCGGCGCCGTCGGCGGAGCGCTCGGAGCCCTGCTGCTGCTCCTGGCCCTGGCCGGGCCGCGGTCGGAGACGGCCACTCTGCTGCTCGCCGGCCTCGCGATCAGCGCTCTGGCCGGGGCGCTCACTACGCTCGCGCTCGCTTTGGCCCCTTCCCCCTTCGCCTTTTACGACGCCTATGAATGGCTGATGGGCTCGCTGGTCGACCGAAGCCTCGAGCAGGCCGCCTTCGCCGCGGCGCCGGCCCTGGCGGCGATCCTGCTGCTCCTTCGGCTGAGGGCGCCGCTCGACAGCCTCACTCTCGGCGAGGAGGTGGCTCAGTCCTTCGGCCACGACGTCAGGCGGCTCAGAGTCGAGATCGTCAGCCTCACCGCCTTCGGAGTGGGCGCCTGCGTCGCCATTTGCGGGGCGATCGGCTTCATCGGCCTGGTCGCTCCGATCTTCGCTCGCAGGCTGACCGGCAGTCATCCCGGGCGAGCGATCGCTCCGGCCGCCCTGATCGGCGGCCTTCTGCTGCTGGCGGCGGATCTGGTGGTGCGAAGCGCGCCGCTGGGGCGGACTCTGCCGATCGGGGTGGTGACGGCCTTGCTGGGAGCGCCCTTCTTCCTCTGGCTGGTCGCCCATATGCGCTGGAGTCTGGCGCGATGATGCCGCTGCTCGACGCGGTCGACCTGGGCCTGGCGGGACGGCTTCGGCCCACTTGCCTGAGGATGGAAGCTGCCGAGCTGGTCTGCCTCGTCGGTCCCAACGGCAGCGGCAAGACCAGCCTGCTCCACGCTCTGGCACGGATCGG
>DATHBY010000232.1:0-7803 GCA_035295885.1 Allosphingosinicella sp. | reverse complement strand
CGGGCGTGTCGGTGTCGCCGCCGCCGAGCGCAACCGCCAGAGCCGCCTCGGCCTGGGCTCGGGTGAAGGCGAAGGTTGAGGCCAGCTCGCGCGCCGCTTCGCTTGACAGGGCCCGCCCGCGGGCGGCAGCGGCGCGGCTCCAGATCGTCGCGCGCTCCTCGCGTGTCGGGAGGTCGCGCCCTATTTCGAGCACGCCTCCCGGCGCCTCGCGCAGCCAGATCGGGTCGACGTGTCTGCCCTGCAGGACGAGCAGCTTGATCTCCGTGGAGAACGTCGCGGTGAGCCATGCGCAAAGCTCCGGCCGTAGCGCCTCCGGTGCTGAATCGAGGTCGGCGACGATCAGGACCGCATCCGCGAGGCGGGCCTGGCGGGCGAACATGCGAAGCTTGTCCTTGAGGTCGGCAAGGCTTGCGTCGTCGGTCGGGGTCAGGGTGCCGACAAGGGCGGGGATTCCGACGGCGGCAAGCTGCTCGGCCAGCCACAGTTCTTCGCCTGCCGCCGCGGTGAGACGGACGACCGGACCCGGGCCTGCCTGCCTGCCGGCGGCTCGGGCGGCGGCGACGACCGGCGCGGCCTGGCGGTCGAAGCCGACCTTTGCAGGACCCGCGGGATCGAGCAGCCTCAATTCCCCCGGATCGGCGGTTGCGCGCTCGAGCAGGAAGGAGACGGCGTCGGGCGGCAGGGCGAGCGGGATCTGGGTGTCGGGCGCGCCGGGCAGATCGCCGCGCAGCGAAGCGATCAGCCCGAAGCGCGCGAACGGGCGATCGCCGGCGAGACGCTGCCGAACGCGCCAGGCGGCGCCCGTGCCCTCGACCAGCTCCGCCAGGAGGGAGGCATTGGGCCGGCGCTGACTCAGGTCGTCGGCGAGGAAACCGAACACTTGCGCGAAGCGGCCGTCCAGCTCGGGAGCGAGAGCGAAGTAAAGCATCTGACGTTCGATCTCATCGAGCTGAAACGCGGCTGCGAAGCGAGTCAACGGCAGCCCCGTCGAGGTCATTCCGCGGGCGGTGAGGCGTGTATCGACCTCCTGGAATTCGGCAGCCAGCTCCGGGAGCGGCAGTGCGGCGGCGCCCTGGCCCAGCAACGCCCGGGCTCGGGCCGCCGTCATCGCCCAGCTGGAGGCGTCCTGGCCCGCCGCCTCAGTTTCCGCGCGAGCAAGCGCGAGGTTGAGTCTCAGCGCCAGCCAGGTGGCGAGGTCCTCCAGCTGCTGGCTGGAATCGACATAGGGATCGCGCCGAATCGGCACCACCCGCGCTGCCGGGCGAGGCCGAGGCGGCGGCTGAGCGCGTTCAGGCGCGGGTTCCGCTACGGGTTCCGGCTTCGGCTCCGGCTCCGGCTCCGGTTCCGGTTCCGGAATTGCATCGCGCTCTTCGATCGCCTCGTTGGCCGCGACGGAAAGCTGGGGCCGCGGGTGCGTGATTCGCGCGATCGAGTCGTTGGCGCCGGTCAGCCCCGCCTCGCGAGACAGCCATTCGGCGAGCCGCACCAGCGTTTCGCTGCCGACGTCGAAGACGTGGATATTGGTGGTGCCCCCTGCCAAATCCACCTCGATGACCGAGAGCTTGGGCTGAAGCTGGAACAGGCGGTCGATCGCCGGGCTGCCCGTCCCGAACTCCGCGATCAGCACGTCGAAGGGCTCGGCCGCGAGACGAGCGAGCACATCCTCCCAGGAGTCGCACTGATTGGCGGCGATGGCGCTGCGGTAGCCGCGCGGCGCCGCGGCGAGCAGGCGCGCAATGCCCTGCCGCCCGGCGGCGCTCGACATCGGCCCGATCAGTGCGCGTACCTTCACCGCAGTCCCCGGTTGCAGACGGGAGGCAGCTTCACGTTCGAGGCGGGCAAGCGCCATGGCCCGAGCGGCCCATTTTCGGTCTGGTCCCGGGTTCAGAGGGAGGGCTAGGGACGGTCCAGAAAAGGGTTCACCGAGCGACCGCGCGTCAGCGCTGCCGGCTCGATCAAGTCTGCCAGCCCTTCGTGCCAGCGGGCGGCATGGAAGCTGCCGATTTCGGCCCAACTTTTGAAAAGCTGCAGCTCTTCAGCGCTTTGGTGACCCCTACGGGACTCGAACCCGTGTTTTCGCCGTGAGAGGGCGACGTCCTGGACCGCTAGACGAAGGGGCCGTTGCGCTTGCGGAGCGGCGCATATCGGGGGAGCGGCTTTCGCTGTCAAGCTGGCGCGGGCCGCCGCCGCCGCCTAGGAGGCCGGCCATGTGCAACCTCTACAGCAACAAGGTCGCGCCCGACGCGATCGCCGCGGCCTTCGAGCAGCTCCGCATCCCGCTGCGCTTCCCCGAGGGCATGCCCAACCTCGAGCCGCGCGAGGAGATCCGGATCACCGACCTCGCCCCGATCGTGCGCTGGCGGGCGGCGGGCGCGGGGGAGGGGGCGGCAGAGCTCGTCCAGCGGCGCTGGAGCTGGCCCGGGCCGGGCGGCAAGCCGGTCTACAATTTCCGCTCCGACGGGCGCGAGTTCGGCAATTCGGAGAAAGGCGGGCGGTGCCTGATCGTCACCGACGGCTTCTACGAATTCACCACGCCCAGCGAGCCTCGGGTCGACAAGCGCAAGGACCGGTGGCTGTTCACCATCCCCGGCCGCGACTGGTTCGCGATCGCCGGTCTGTGGCGGACGACGGGCGAGGGCGAGGCCTTCACCATGCTGACCACCGGGCCCGGCCCGGACGTCCAGCCCTACCACCATCGCCAGGTCGCCGTCCTCCCGCAGGAGAAATGGGCCGCCTGGCTCGACGGCAGCGGCTCCGCGCTCGAGCTGCTGGGTCCGTGCCCGGCGGGCATGCTGAAGGTGGCCAGGGCTGGGTAGACCTCGCCATTGCGAGGAGCGAGGCTTCGCTTCGCTCGCAATGACGGGCCAAGATCAGGCGGCCTGGGCGCCGCGGGTTCGGGCGAGCTCGTCGGCGACGAGCTCCGCCAGCTCGGTCGCCTGGCCGCGGTTGAGGCGCGGGTCGCAATGGGAGTGATAGCGGGACTGGAGATCCCGCTCCGTCACCCGGTCGGCGCCGCCGGTGCATTCGGTGACGTCCCGGCCGGTCATTTCGACGTGGATTCCGCCGCCGAACACGCCTTCCGACCGGCAGGCGGCGAAGAAGTCGAGCACCTCGCCGAGGATGCGCGCGACGGGCCTGGTCTTGGTGCCGTTCGCAGTCCGCACCGTATTGCCGTGCATCGGATCGCAGGCCCACAGCACCGGATGGCCCTCCGCCGCGACGCCGCGGAGCAACGGCGGCAGAGCCCGCTCGACTTCGCCGAGGCCCATCCGGCTGACCAGTGTGATCCGGCCCGCCTCGCGGCCCGGGTTGAGGATGTCGAGCAGCTCGAGCAAAGCCTCCGGGCGCAAAGTCGGCCCGCATTTGATTCCGATCGGGTTGGTCAGGCCGCGCAGATATTCGACATGGGCGGAAGCCGCGAAGCGGGTCCGGTCGCCGACCCAGAGGAAATGGGCCGAGCTCGCATACCAGCCGGCCCCGTCGCGCCGGGTAAGCGCCTGTTCGTAGGGCAGGAGCAGGCCCTCGTGGCTGGTGTAGAGCGGTTCCGGCCCGGCCAGTGCCCGCAAGTGGCTCAAAGTGGCCGCCGACTGGCCGTAGGCCCGGAACATCCGCTCCGGGTCGGGGCGGCGGGCCGCCTCGTCGAAGGCGATGCCGTTGACGATGTCGCCGCGGTACATGGGCAGGTCGCGGCCGTCCTTGTGCTCGAGCTCGCGCGAGCGCGGCTTGGCGAACTGACCGGCAATTCGCCCGACCCGGACGATGCGAAGCCCGCTCGCCGCCTGCAGACGCCGGGCCATCGATTCGATCAGCTCGACCGTGCCTCGAATCGTTTCGGGCGAGAATTCGGCGAAGCTCTCGGCGCAGTCGCCGCCCTGGAGAAGGAAGGCGCGGCCCGACTGGGCCTCGGCGAGGCCGCCCTTCAGTTCGCGGGCCTCGGCACTCGGCACCAGCGGCGGATAGGCGGCGAGCTCGCGCAAAACGGCGTCGAGGGCGGCGGGATCGCCATAGGCCGGCTGGTGCCGCGCCTCCAGCGCCCGCCAGCTTGCCGGGGTCCAGTCCTGCGCCATCGCGGCTCCTTCGCGGATCGCGCGGGCCCGTGCAAGCAATTGACGCGTGCGGCCGATAAGTAGAGGGAAGCGCTTGTGAAAAGCCTCTTTCCCCATAGCGCCACGACGGACGACATCACCGTCCGGGTCTCGGTCAGCTTCCTGCCCGAACAGTCGGAGCCGGGGCGGGGCCGCTGGTTCTGGGCCTATCATGTCCGCATCGAAAACGGGTCGCGCGGCGCCATCCAGCTGATGAGCCGCGAATGGACGATCGCCGACGGCCGCGGCACTCGCCACCAGGTGCAGGGCGAGGGCGTGGTCGGCGAGCAGCCGGTGATCGAGCCGGGCGGCTCGTTCGACTATGTCTCGGGTTGCCCTTTGCCGACCCCGACCGGCTGGATGGAGGGCCATTACCGGATGGTCTGCGCGGACGGCCGCACCTTCGACGCCGCCATTCCCCGCTTTCCGCTCGTCGCACCGGCGGTGACGAGCTAGAGTTTGTCCTGTTGTGATGGAAGCGAGGCATTCGTCATGCCGGACTTGATCCGGCATCCACCTTCTTCCTCCACTGGGATTGAGAAAAAGGTGGACCGCGGATCAAGTCCGGGGTGACGATTCTGCTTCGGCAGGACAAAGTCCAGGACGAAGACGGCAGGGCGGGCGAGCGGCCGTCAAGCCCTTGTCGAGACGGCCCTTGGGCCCGGACGCTTCACTGGCGCAGATCGACGAACTCGATCCGGGGCTTGGCGCTTCGGCTCTGCAGCCGGGTGCCGGTCGTGCTCTGGTAGCTGGCGGTATAGGTGTAACGTTCGAGGAAATAGGAGGTCTTGGGGTCTCCGTTGCCCGGCGTGTAGCGCCGCGCCTTCACCGATTCCAGGAACCTCGTAGCCCAGAAGGTATTGCCTTTGCTCCGCAGGATCTTGACGTCGGCGACCTTGCCGTCCGGAGTGACCCAGAAGCCGATATCGGCCCACATGCTCTCATAGCCGGGCGCCAGATAGTTGGTGACGGAGTGCCCCGCCTCAAGCATTCGCGTGCTTGCGAGTCCGTTGAGGGGCCTGAGATCTCCCATGCCGGCGCCCCAGGCGCCGTCCGAGCCCGACGGAGCGACGAAGCCGTCCATTCCGTCGCCCGGCCCCATCTCCTTCTCCGCCAGATCGTAGGGCGGCGAGTGGATCAGTTGCGGCTTTGCGAGGCGCATCGCTCGGAACTCTTCCTGGAGGGCGGCAAAGCGGGTTTCGTCCTTCTCCTTGAGGTAGATGCGCCCGAGCGCGATCTTGGCCTGGATCGCGGCGTCTTCGAGGGCCGGGTCGGTGCTCCCGCCGATCTCCCTGAGGCGCTTCATCCAGCGCGGTCCCGGCCGCGAGAAGTTGGAGATCTTCTGGACTTCGGCGACGAGCGACATGTTCAGCTTACCGCGTTTCCTCGCGTCCCTTACCAGATCCCTGTACATCTCGTACGAGGCGTCGTTGCCACGCACCTTGCGCATCATCTCGGCGACTTCCATGCGGGCGCTGAGGACCCGCACATGGTCGTTCGGGAACGCCTGCTTCAACGTGCGGTAGATGTTCCAGGTGGAGCGGTAATAATCATCGCCGAGGCCGAGGCTGGCGGAGATCTGCGCGTGGTGGCGGTAGAGGTTCGAGACCGATACGGGGTAGCGCTTCTTGACCGCCTTGTTGCGCTTGAGAGAGGCCTCGATCGCAACCATCGCGTCCTTGTAGCTGCCCTCCGCCATCAGCGCCTTGGCATGTTTCAGCGTCGCCCTCATGTCCGCCTGGGGCGAGCAACGCTTAGCCAGGCATTTCTGGACGGCACTCGCCGTCTCCGGCACCGTCGGCAGCGCGGCAAGGGCCGGATCGGCGGCGGTATCGCCTGGAGTCGCTCCCGCCAGGCTCATCAAAATGAGAATTGCCACCATCTTCCATCCCCCTGTCGATGAAGCCGTGAGAGCAGGCTAACGGGCATGAGGCGGGAGGACAAGCGCTCCGTTCCGGGCGTCGGCGGGCGGCTTCCTTTTGCTCACGCGTCAATTCCGCTCGTCGGGCCGCGCGTGAAGAGCTACAACCGCCCCTGCGTCCCTGGAGTTTGTTTGCGATGCGTTTTCTATTCTCCGCCGCGGCTATGGCCGCACTGGCCTGGCCCGCCGCTTCGGCCGGAGCGCAGGTCACCGAAACGATGACCTGCCCGATCGGCGGCGGCAGCTTCTCCTTCACCGCCGCCGCTCCCTATACCACCTCCGGAGAGCGCCCCGACGGCAAGCCCTACGGCAGCCGGACGTTCCCGCTGGCGCTGCCCGAATGCCCCGACAACGGCCTCGTCTTCTACAAGGATTATACGGCCGACGAGGCCGCCAGGCTCGGGCCGGTCGTGGCGTCGGAGGACTATCAGGCCCTGCGCAAGCAGGACACGCCCTATTACCGGGCCTATTGGCTGATGAAGGCGATGGGGCTGCCGCCGGAGCGCTACCTCTGGGCATTGCTGCAGGCGAGCTGGGAGGCGGACTCTAGGCCGGAGCTCAGGAAGCGCTATTTGACCGAGCTCGCCGAAGCCTCGGCGGCGGTCCCGGCGAGGCCGGCGGACCTCAACTGGATCGGAATGGAAGGCCGGGCGATCAACGCCCTTCGCGAGCTGGGCCGCTTCGACGAAGCCCTCGCCCGGCTCGACAAGGTGCCGCTCGGCGGGCTCAACGTCCCCGTGCCGGCGGGCGTCGGCAAGGCCGCCGCCGCCCAGACCAGGGTCCGGCGCGGCTGGCTGGCCTTCTTCACGGCGATCCGGCCGGTGATCCAGCGCCGCGACTCGTCGCTCGAGCCGCTCGACCTGCTCCCGCGCGGCGTCGCGGTGGAGCGCTGCGTGGCGGCGGCCGACAAGCTCGACGAGACCGGCCGCGCCGTCTGCGCAAAGGAAGCGGCGGCGGTCGCGAAGATCAAGGCCGAGCGCGACAGGCTGGCGAGGGAGACGGAGGCCCTTCGCCAGTCACGGGAGGCCAGCGGGCGCTAGCCATCAGGTCCAGGTGCAGCGCTCCAACCGCCAGCTGCCGGCGGGACCGGGCGGAACCGTGCTCATTCGGGCCCGGCCGGGCTAGCGCAGCAGCGCAACCAGCCGGCTCATCAGGCCGATGAAGCGCGCCTCGTCCAGCGCCGCCGCCTCGTTGTTCCAAGTCGCCGAGATCGCCATCCAGCGGCCCGACCGGGTCTTCAGAAGCAGGCTCAGGTTGATCACTCCGGGCTCTGAGCCGCCCTTGAAGCCGAAATAGGCGAAGTCCCTTGCCACCGCCGGTCCGAGGCCGGGATTGATGGCGAGCAGCTCAAGCGCGGTGGCATCCCCGCTGCGCCGGAGCCAGTCGAGCGTCCGGACGAGATCGGCCGGCGAGGCGAACCATTCCACCGTTCCGATCTCCGTGGGGCGGCCGCCGTGGCGCGACGGATCGAGGGCCGCCGCCTGAACCCGGGCCAGATGCGGCAGAAGCGCCCTCCGCCCCGCCTCGTCCGCTTTCTTCCAGGCGGCCAGCAGAGCGGGATCCCCGAGCTTGAGAGCGAAGGCCTCGCGGGTGGAAAGGAAGGGGCGGTTGCGCTCCGGCGCCCCTACCCCCAGCGCGGGCAGCAGGGCCTCCACCTTTTCCCGCCCGAGCACTCCGAGCAAGGTGTCGGTGGCACTGTTGTCGCTTCTCGAGATCATCAGGGCGGCGAGGCTGTGGAGGGTGATCGGCGAGCCTTCCGGCCAGTCCTGGAGGATCCCGGTCGGAAGCGAGCGGCGG
>DATHBY010000231.1:0-7910 GCA_035295885.1 Allosphingosinicella sp. | reverse complement strand
ATGGCTTGTCCGGTCCTCCTCGACCTCGCCGAGCGGCATCGTCTCGATCAGGGTAAGATCGAAGCCGCGCCCGGAGCACCAGGCCAGCATGTCCCCCACTTCGTCCTCGTTGACGCCGCGGAGGCCGACCATGTTGATCTTGATCGTCAGGCCGGCTGCGACCGCCGCGTCGATGCCGGCCAGGACCTGGCCGAGATCCCCGCCGCGGGTTATGTGCCGGAATCGGGCCTCCTGCCGGCTGTCGAGGCTGACGTTGACTCGCCTGACGCCTGCCTGGTGGAGCCGGGCGGCGTGGCGCGCGAGCTGAGTCCCGTTGGTCGTCAGAGTGAGCTCGTCGAGACCGCGTCCGATCCGGCTGCCGAGCCGGCCGGCGAGGTCCGCTATCCCGCGCCGGACGAGCGGCTCGCCGCCGGTCAGCCTGATCCGAGTGACTCCGCGGGCGATGAGGATGTCGGCGAGCTCAGTGATTTCCTCGAACGTCAGGATGTCGCTCCTGGGCAGGAAGCGCATCCTCTCGGCCATGCAATAGCGGCAGCGCAGGTCGCAGCGGTCGGTCACCGACAGCCGGACATAGCTGATCCGGCGGCCGAACGAATCGACCAGGCCTTTCGAATCCGAGGCGGCGAGCGGCTGCACGTCCCCGTGCTAGGCTCCCCATCCGCCGGGTCAAGACGAGGCTGCACCGGTAATCCGTCCGATGCCGTCGTCGAGGCCGGGCTGCCTAGCGAATGACCTGGATCTCGTCTCCGGGCGCCAGCGTCACCTCCTCGCAATTATCGCCGGGGCCCGCGCGGTCGATAGCGAGGAAGTCGCTTTCGTGGAGGACCAGGAGGAAGTGGTGCCACACGCCCTTGCGGTAATGGACGCCCTGGTTCGGTTCAGCGCGGAACAGCCGGATCCTGGCGGAGTCGAAGGGGCCTGGCGGGGCGACCGCGACGAGGTAGGGGCGGCCGCTCAGCGGGACGAAGGTCTGGCTCCCGAGGGGATGGCGCTCGAAGCCCCGCAGCACCAGTTCCCCGAGAGGGCGGGCACGGAACAGGCTGATGACGCCGGTGCCTCCGCCGTCGGCAGCGTCGATGTCGGCGAGGCGGTCGAAGCGGATGGCGTGGCCCTGGTTGATGTCCAGCTTGACGGCCTCGTCGGAGGCCTCGATCACGCTTCCAAACGGGGCGAAGGCCTCGGCGGTCAGCGGCTCGGGGGTGAGTTCGCGCATGGCGCTTCCTTATTTGGAGGGTTGTGCACCCGATAGCTCCGCTTCATCGTGGATTGAGTGAATAGGCGGTGCATTTGACTGAAGAAAGCTACCCGCGCGACCTGGCCGGTTACGGCCGGACGCCGCCGCATGCGCAATGGCCGGGCGGGGCGCGCATCGCCGTCCAGGTCGTGCTCAACTATGAGGAAGGCGCCGAGGCCAATGTCCTCGACGGGGATCCAGGCGCCGAGATCTTCCTGTCCGACATCGCCAATGCGGCGCCGGTGCCTGGCGCCCGCCACATGAGCATGGAGCAGATCTACGAATATGGGTCGCGCTCCGGCGTGTGGCGGCTGCTTCGGCTGTTCGAGCGCTACGACATTCCGGTCACCGTGTTCGGAGTCGCTCTGGCGATGCAGCGCAATCCGGCGGTCGCGGACGCCTTTCTCGAGGCGGGACATGAGATCGCTTCGCACGGCTGGCGATGGATCAACTATCAATGGGTCGCCGAAGCGGAGGAGCGCTCGGACCTGGAGCGCGCGATCGAAGTGCACCGGCAATTGACCGGGGAGCGCCCGCTCGGCTGGTATACCGGCCGGACCAGCCCGAACACGCGCCGGATCGTGGCGGAGGAAGGCGGTTTCCTCTACGACTCGGACGATTATTCAGACGATCTGCCCTTCTGGACCAACGTCGCCGGGAAGAACCACCTCATCGTCCCCTATTCGCTCGAGACGAACGACATGCGCTTCGCCTCCGCGAACATGCAGACCGGCGACCAGTTCTTCTCCTATCTGCGCGACACGTTCGACACGCTCTATGCGGAGGGAGAGGAGCGGCCGAAGATGATGTCGGTCGGGCTCCACTGCCGTCTCGCCGGCCGGCCGGGCAAGCTCGCCGGGCTCGAGCGTTTCCTCAAGCATGCGCTGGGCCATCAGGACGTCTGGTTCTGCCGGCGCATTGAAATCGCCCGTCACTGGCGCGCCACGTATCCGCATGTTTGAGGAACTGCGAAGACATTATGTAAATCTCTCTCAGCCACGGCTCGGGGCGGAGGTGGTCTATGCGACGGACGATTTCTTCGCCGACAAGGCGCGCCTGATCGATCCCCGCGAGCCCGTCTTCATTCCGGACAAATATGAGGAGCACGGCAAGTGGATGGACGGCTGGGAGAGCTGCCGCAAGCGGACGCCGGGGCACGACTGGTGCGTGGTCCGGCTCGGCTGTCCGGGGCTCGTCGCCGGCTTCGAGATCGACACCAGGCACTTCACCGGCAATTACCCGCCGGGCGCCGAGATCGAGGTCTGCCGCAGCAACGAGTCGGTACCGGACGAGCAGGCGGGCTGGAAGAAGGTCACCGAGCGGATCGCGCTGAAGGGGGACGACCGCGTCTACGTGCCCGTCGGACATGGCGACCCGGTGACGCATGTGCGCCTGCACATCTTTCCCGACGGCGGCGTCGCCCGGCTGCGGGTCTGGGGGAGGGTCGCCAAGGACTGGTCGAAGGTCGATGCGGATGCGCGTCTCGACCTGCTGGCCATGGAGAATGGCGGCCGGGGCATCATCGCCAATGACGAGCATTACGGCCACATCGAAAATCTGACGGCGCCCGGCCGCGGCGCCAACATGGGCGACGGCTGGGAGACGAGGCGGCGGCGCGAGCCCGGGCACGACTGGGCGGTGCTGGAGCTTGGCGTCCCGGGGCGTATCGATGAGGTCGTCGTCGACACCGCTCATTTCAAAGGCAATTATCCGGACCGCTGCTTCCTCCAGGCGGCGCCCGCCGCCACCGGCTCGCCCGAGGAGATCGCCGCGCTTTCGGAAAGCTGGCCGCTGCTCCTGCCCGAGATGAAGCTCCATGCGGACACGGTCCACGTCTTCCGCGACGGTCTGGCCGATCTCGGCGCGATCCGCTTCGTTCGGCTGAACATCATCCCCGACGGCGGAGTCAGCCGCTTGCGGCTGATCGGACGGGTCGAGCGATGAGCGCCCTGTTCGAGCACTCGCCCTGGGTGGAAGCGCGCGCCGACCAGCGCCCATCGTCCGGCGACCGGCATGCCGACCTGATGGCCGTCGTCCGCGATGCCACGCGCGAGGAGCAGCTCGCACTGATCCGCGCCCACCCGGAGCTCGCCGGCAAGGCGGCGGTCGACGGCGGCCTCACCGAAGCCAGCGCGGCCGAGCAGGCCAGCGCCGGCCTCGACCGGCTCACCCGGGCGGAGTTCGACCGATTCCACGCACTCAATGCGGCCTATGGCGATAAATTCGGATTTCCCTTCATCATCTGCGTGCGCCTGACCGACAAAGCGGGCATCCTCGCCGCGATGGAACGCCGCCTCGCCAACGACCGCGACACCGAGATCGCTGCCGCGCTCGAACAGATCGGCGACATCGTCCGGCTGCGCCTCCAGGACATGGCATGAGCACGCTTTCCACCCATGTGCTCGACACCATGCACGGCCGGCCCGCCGCCGGGCTGGAGGTGGTGCTGAGCGGCCCCCAGGGAGAAATCGCCCGGGGAGTGACCAATGGCGACGGGCGCTGTCCCGGTCTGGCGCCTGCCGAGCTCGCGCCGGGGCGGTACTCGATCCGCTTTGCCGTTGCCGATTATTTCCGTGCCCTCGGCGTCGAGCTTCCCGATCCGCCCTTCCTCGATCGAGTAACGGTGGATTTCGGGATCGCGGCGGAGGGCGGCCATTATCATGTGCCGCTGCTCGTCTCGCCCTACGCCTATTCTACCTATCGGGGCAGCTGACGATGGGCTTCGACACCGCCGAATGGCTCAACCTTGCGATCAGATGGCTGCATCTGACGGCGGGCATCGCCTGGATCGGCTCAAGCTTCTATTTCGTCTGGCTCGACAATCATCTGACCAAGCCGGCCGAGGGTCACGCCTCAGGGGAATTATGGTCGGTGCATGGCGGCGGCTTCTATCACAACCAGAAATACCAGGTCGCCCCGAGCACCATGCCTGACCGGTTGCACTGGTTCAAATGGGAGGCCTATTTCACCTGGATCAGCGGCTTTTCGCTGCTGGTGCTGGTCTATTATGTCGGCGCGCAGAGCTTTCTGATCGATCCGGCCAAGGCGCCGCTTAGTCCGCCCGTGGCGATCGGGATCGGGCTGGTCGCGATAGTGCTCGGCTGGCTGGTCTATGACGGGATGTGCCGCTCGCCGGTGGCCTCCAGCAACCCGGCGCTGGGCGGCTTCTGGTTCGCCTTCCTTCTGCTTGCCGCCATCATGCTCGACAGCCTGTTCAGCTCCCGCGCGGCCTATCTTCACATCGGTGCGATCATCGGCACGGTGATGGTCGCCAATGTTTTCCTCATCATCATTCCCAATCAGCGCAAGGTCGTCGCCGACCTGATCGCGGGGCGAACGCCCGATCCGAGGCTGGGCGCGGCGGCCAAGCAAAGGTCGCTTCACAACAATTACATGACCCTGCCGGTGCTGTTCATCATGATCAGCCCGCATTATCCGATGACCTACGGCGCCGAGCGGCCCTGGCTTGTGCTCGCCCTGCTCGGGCTGACCGGGGTGGCCGTCCGCCACATCTTCAACCTGCGCGGCCGCGGAAAGGCGATGGGGGCGACGATCGCGGCGGCGGCCGCACTCGCGCTCGCCACCGTTACCTACGTCACACTAGAGAAGAAAGGCGCAGCGCCGGGCCAGGCCGGGAGACTGACCTTTGCCGAGATCGAGCCGATCCTGGCCGCGCATTGCGCCGGCTGCCATAATGTGAAGCCGCCGCCGGCCGGAGTGGCGCTGGACAGCTGGGAGCGTGCCCGGGCGGCGTCGGCGCGGATCAAGGCGGTGGCGGTGGATTCCCACGTCATGCCGCTGGGCAACCCCACCGGAATGACTCCGGCCGAGCGGCAGAAGCTGGGCGCCTGGATCGCGGCGGGGAGCCCGAGATGATCCGATTCCTGCTCGACGGCCAGGCGATGGAGATCGACCATCCCGATCCCACGGGCACCGTTCTCGACTATCTGCGCTACACGCTCCGCCGCACCGGCACCAAGGAAGGCTGCGCCGAGGGCGATTGCGGGGCCTGCACCGTGCTGCTCGGCGAGCTTGCCGGCGACGAGGTCGAGTGGCGGGCGGTCAATGCCTGCATCCTCTTCCTGCCGATGCTCGACGGCAAGGCGCTCAGGACCGTCGAGAGCCTGGGGGGCAACCACCCGGTCCAGCGCGAGCTGGTCGAGCGCCACGGCTCGCAATGCGGCTTCTGCACGCCGGGCTTCGTGATGTCGCTCTACGGCCGGAGCATCGGCGCCCTCGGTACGAGGGACGTGCCGGTCGGCGACGTCATCGCCGGCAATCTCTGCCGCTGCACCGGCTACGGCCCGATCCTCGCAGCGGGCGAAGCGGTGCCGGTGGATGTGGAAGCAGTGAAAGTGGACGATGGCCTTGTCGAGGCGCTACGCGCGCTGCGCCCCGCTTACGGCCATCCGACCACCGCCGACGAGCTGGCCGACCTCCTCCTCGCGAATCCCCACACCCGAATCGTCGCCGGAGCCACCGACCTCGGCCTGTGGGTCACCAAGCAGCTCCGCGACCTCGGTCCGACCGTCTTCATCGGCGACATCGCCGACCTGGGACGGATCGAGGAAAGTCCCGACGACCTGACGCTCGGAGCAGCCGTCCGTTATTCCGAAGCCCGCGAGGCGCTGGCCCGCCTTCATCCGGATCTCGGCGAGCTGGTCCGCCGAATCGGCGGAGTCCAGGTCCGAAACGCCGGCACCATCGGCGGCAATATCGCCAACGGCTCGCCTATCGGCGACATGCCGCCGGCGCTGATCGCGCTCGGCACCGAGCTCAGGCTCCGGCGCGGAAACGAGCGCCGCACCATGGCGATCGAGGACTTCTTCCTGAGCTACGGCAAGCAGGATCTCGCTCCCGGCGAGTTCGTCGAGAGCGTCCGAATCCCCCGCCCGTCGCCGGACATGCTGGTCAGGATCGTCAAGCTGTCCAAGCGGTTCGACAGCGACATTTCCGGCGTCTGCGGCGCCTTCGCCCTCCGGATCGAGGACGGCATCGTCACGCAGGCGCGCATCGCGTTCGGCGGCATGGCGGGCATCCCCGTCCGCGCCCCCGCCTGCGAAGCCACGTTGACCGGCCAGGCCTGGGCGGAGGAAAATGTGGAGCTGGCGGCGCAGGCGCTCGCCAACGATTATGAGCCGCTTGACGACCTGCGCGGATCGGCCGCCTATCGCCGCAAGGTCGCCGCCAACCTGTTGCGCCGGATGTGGGCCGAGCAGAGCGAGCCGGTCAGCGTGCTCCATGGCTGACCGCGCCGCCGTCCAACCCCCGTCACGCGAAGACGCCGTCCACCGGCCGCTGGCGCACGACAGCGCCGACCTCCACGTCGCCGGCGCCGCAGCCTATGTCGATGATCTGCCTGAAGGACCCGACACGCTCCACCTCGCTTTCGGCCTCGCCGCCGACGGCCATTCGCGGCTGTCCGGCCTCGATCTGTCCGCGGTCCGCGCCGCGGCCGGCGTGGTGGCGGTGTTCACAGCCGAGGACATACCCGGCGAGAACAATGTCGGCCCGGTCTTCCACGACGACCGGCTCTTCGCAGAGGGCGAGATCCTCTACCCTGGCCAGCCTCTGTTCGTCGTGGCCGCAACCGATGCCCGAGCCGCCCGTGTCGCCGCGCGGCTGGCCAGGGTCGAAACCGAGCCGCTCCCGGCCCTCGTCACCCTCAGCGAGGCGCTGGAGGCAGGCTCCGAGCTCGAGACGCCGCAAAGGATGGCGCGCGGCGACGCCGCGGCGGCGCTCGAAGGCGCGGAACATCGCCTGTCGGGAACTCTCGAAATGGGCGGGCAGGAGCATTTCTACCTCGAAGGCCAGGCGGCGCTCGCCACTCCTGGCGAGAGGGGCCAGATCCATGTCGTCAGCTCGACCCAGCATCCGAGCGAGGTCCAGCATCTGATCGCCAATCTGCTCTGCCTCAGCAGCGCCGACGTGACGGTCGAGGTCCGGCGGATGGGCGGCGGGTTCGGGGGCAAGGAGACCCAGGCCGCCGCTTATGCCGCCGCCTGCGCGCTGGTCGCCGCCAGGACCGGCCGCCCGGCCAAGACCCGAGCCGACCGCGACGACGATATGGTCATGACCGGGAAGCGCCACGATTTCAGGGCGGACTATGATGTCGGCTTCGACGGAGAGGGCCGGATCGAGGGCATCCGGATCGTCCTCGCCGCCCGCTGCGGCGCCACCGTCGACCTCAGCCTCGCGATCAGCGACCGCGCCATGTTCCACGCGGACAATTGCTATTACCTGCCCGCGGTCGAGATCCTCTCGCACCGGCTCAAGACCCATACCGTCTCCAACACCGCCTTCCGCGGCTTCGGCGGGCCGCAGGGGATGATGGCGATCGAGCGGGTGATGGACTCGATCGCGGCGCATCTCGGGCTCGATCCGCTCGAAGTTCGCAAGGCCAATCTCTACGGCCCGGGCCGCGACGTCACCCCCTATCACATGACGGTCGAGGACAATGTCGCTCCGGAGCTGATCGCAGACCTCGCCGAGCGTGCCCGTTATGCCGGGCGCCGGGCCGAGGTGGAGGCGTTCAATGCCTGCCACAATGTCCTCAAGAAAGGCCTCGCGCTGACGCCGGTGAAGTTCGGAATCAGCTTCACGACCACACATCTCAATCAGGCCGGCGCCCTGGTGCTCGTCTACGCCGACGGCTCGATCCACCTGAACCATGGCG
>DATHBY010000230.1:0-1819 GCA_035295885.1 Allosphingosinicella sp. | reverse complement strand
TTCACATCTCGATCGCGGCCGAGCGGCCCAAGCAGGCGGCGCGGCTTATCGCGGAGCTCTGGGGCGGCCGCGCCTATCCCTTTCCGCCGGTGGCTGAAGGGAGCTGGATCGCCATGGCGGGCGACGAGCGCGGGAGCACCTGGGTGCAAGTGGGCGGATCGTCGTTACAATGTGCGGGAGGGGACAGCGGCGGTCCGTGGTTCGTAAGCCAGACGGCCCTCGGCATTCATACGGGCAGTGTCACCAATACCGCCGGCACTTGCTTCAGCGCTTGGTATATGAGCACCGATCGTCTCTCTGGCCTCGGTACGGGATATTCGCTGCTTTATGGCTCATGACCCCTCGCTTCGCCTCTTGGCTCTCCTTGCCGCGGCGGGGGTCGCCTCATGCGCGACTCCTGCCGCGGAGCCGGCGGAAGGGTCGATGAAGGCTGCCGACCCCGCTTCGGCTCCCGCCGATCCGCTCGCGCTGATGGCTTCGTCCGGCGGACCTGGAGCCCAGGCCGCGCTGATCGGAACGCTCGTGCTGGAGGACGGCTGCCTTTACGTCGTCGCGGCGCGCGGCGAGCGGTGGATACCGGTGTTCGGTTTCCCGGGTACGCGCTGGAATGCTGCCGAGCTGAGAGTGGAGACGGCGGCCGGATCGTCCTACCGGGTGGGCGACACGGTGCGCTTTGCCGGCGGCACTATCGTTCCGCTCGAGTGGGCCAAACCGCTCCCCCCAAGTTGCCGGGGGAACAAGTATTGGCGTGTCGCGCAGCCCTTCATTTCACAGCCCAGGTGAACGGCTCCCTGGCGCCAGACACCTTCACCCAAGTGGAGCGGGCACTCACCTCGGCCTGCGCGCGCCAAGCGGCGTGGAAATCGCGCTTTGTCGGGAGAAGGATCTCTGGGCCGTCATCGCCTGGAGCATGATCGGCTTAGGCTGATCCTGGACGCGCCAATCCAGCGGGCGTCGACTCGCTAAACCCGTCACCCCAGCGAAAGCTGGCGTCCATGCCGAGTCCCCGGCCCGGCCCGGCGGCACCATGGATGCCAGCCTTCGCTGGCATGACGGGAGGGATTCAGGCTGAACCGATCATGCTCCAGCCCCGGGTTGGGGGCACCTGGCTGGCCGCCGCGCGCCACATCTCCCAACCGCCGCCTGCGGCAGCGTCTCGGGCAGAGCGGGGAGAGCCGGGTGACAGTCACTGGCGACCGTCGCCGTTCGATCGTCACAATCGAAACCAAATCGGCTCCGGCGCGGCATCGGGGTGAAACGCGGCCGGTGCAGGGGTCCCTCGTCAAGGCCGAGCGACGTCCCGCGCGGTAGTCCCATAACGATTTCGGAGCCGGGCTCCGAGGAGGATATATGCTGTTTCACATCTCGATCGCGGCCGAGCGGCCCAAGCAGGCGGCGCGGCTTATCGCGGAGCTCTGGGGCGGCCGCGCCTATCCCTTTCCGCCGGTGGCTGAAGGGAGCTGGATCGCCATGGCGGGCGACGAGCGCGGGAGCGCGATCGAAGTCTATCCGCTCGGCACCGAGCTTCACCAGGGCGAGGGCGAGTCGGAGGTTCGGCCGGTGGCGGGGCTCCCGTCGCGCAACGGGCCGGTCCATGTGGCGATCGCCACCGAGTTCGACTTCAACGAGGTCAAGGCGATCGCGAAACGCTTCGGGGCGCCGGCGAAACTGTGCTCGCGCGGGCCTTTCCAGGTGATCGAATTGTGGGTCGAAGGCTGCTTTCTGATCGAGGTTCTGACCCCGCAGATGCAGGCCGAATATCTCGCCGCCTTCAACTTCGACGGCTGGGAGCGCTTCCTCGCCGGCCCGGACCTCGCCG
>DATHBY010000229.1:0-3693 GCA_035295885.1 Allosphingosinicella sp. | reverse complement strand
CCGGCGCGCCCGCGAGGCGGCGAAGCCGACCCTGACGGACAAGCTCGTCGATCGGCCGCCCGCTCCGCCGCCAGCACGGTGGGCCGGCAGGTCGCCGGCCGCCTCGGCGGCCAGTTGCTTCGTGGGCTGCTGGGCGGGCTGTTCAGGGGGCGGTGAAGCCTGCCTCCCCACCGCTTCGCGACAGGGAGGCAAGCCTCAGCCCTTCGCCTCCAGCCACCGCGTGATGTCCGGAAGCCTCGTCGAGCGCACCCGGACCCGGTCGCGGATGGAGGCAATGGCGACGTCGACCCGGCCGCGCGACTGCGGGGTCATGTAGCGGGTCGCGAAATCCTCGAGCTTGGCCACCATCGCCGGGTCGGCCGAGCCGCCGCCGAGGCCGGCGAGGTAGCGCGAGCGCGACGAGATATCGACCAGCCCTTCGACTTTCTCGCGGTTGCGCAAGGCGAAATCATAGGCAAGGTCGGGATGCTCGGCGGCCACCGCCGAGATCATTCCGGCGCTGGTGGTGGCGCCGGGCTCGTCGGTCAGGGCGAGGTCGAGCGCTCGCCGGGCCAGGGCCGGATCGCGGGCGGCTCCGAGCAGCCGGTAGAGCTGCGACTTGACCAAGGGCTTCGCTCAGCCCGCGCCTGCGCCCTCAGGCGCTCCCAGCCGGCGGAATCGACGTTGCGGGCGGTCACGGCGAGGATGGTGGAGCGCAGCGGGCCGCCCGTCGCCAGCGGATCGCCGGCGGCGAGGCGGCGATTGGCCTCGGCCACCACGGCCCGATCGCCCATATCGCCCAGGGTCTTGATCAGATCGGAGCGAAGCACGGGAACGGTCGGGGATTCCCCGGCCCTGGGCGCCCAGCCGATGCGGGCGAGCACCGGCGACAGCTTCCTCGATGCGTAGCGCAAGAGCATGGCCTGGCGGGCCCGGTCGCCTTCATACATCCTGTGGACGTTGCCGAGGATTGAGGCGGCCCGGGTCCAGACCTGCGGGTTGGCGTTGGCCGGCACCGCGTCGACCATGTCGAGCGCCTCTGAGGCCGACTGGTAGCCGGCCAGCCCGAGGCCCCAATTGTCGGCGAGCAGGCCGATCTGGTCGATCGGCTTCAGGCGCGGGAAGCTGGCGGTCAGCCGGTCGAGCAGTGCGGGCGAGTAGAGCGTTCGGTAATAGCCGGTCTGGCCGCTGTTGACGACGAGCGGGCCGCAGCCGGGGACGGTGAGCGTGCCGGAGCCGCCGGTGACGAGGGTGCGCACCTCGGCGCCGCCGACGGTCGAGGCGATCACCGGCACCCGCCAGGCCCTGGCCGGCCGGTCCTGCCGGTCGCGGCTGAACTCGCCCTGGCGCAGGGTGACGGCGGTCTTGCCGCCGCGGCAGGCCGAATTCTCGACCCGGACCAGCGGCACTCCGGGCTGAAGGGTGAAATCGTGGGCGATGGCCGTCACCGGCTTGCCGGCCGAACGCTCGACCGCCCGCCACAGATCGTCAGTCTGAGTGTTGCCGAGCCGGTAGGTGCGGATATAATCCTGGACTCCGCGGCGCCACGCATCCTCGCCGACATAATCCTCCAGCATGGTGATCACCGCCTCGCCCTTCTGGTAGGTGATCGCGTCGAAAGCCTGGCTGATCTGCTCGACGGTGCTGATGCGCTGGATGACCGGGTGGGTGCTGGACACCGAATCGAGCGTGATCGCGGCCTCGCGGCCGGTGACGGTGCCGAGCTCGGGGTCCCATTCGGGATGGAGGGCGGTCGTCGCCTTGGTCGCCATCCACGAGGCGAAGCCCTCGTTGAGCCAGAGATCGTCCCACCAGCTCATGGTGACGAGATTGCCGAACCATTGGTGAGCGATCTCGTGCGCGGCGACCTCGAAGATGCGCTGCTTCGTCGCCTCGGTAGTGATTGCCGGGTCCACTAGCAGGATCGATTCGAACGAGAAGATAGCGCCCCAATTCTCCATCGCTCCGAAGAACTGGCTGCTGCCCGGGCCGGCGACGTTGTCGAGCTTCGGAAGCGGGTAGGGGGTGCCGAAATATTCGTTGTACCAGGGGACGAGCTGGGCGGAACCGGTGAGGGCCCAGCGGCCCTTTTCCCCGTCGCCGCGCTTGGTGACGATTCCGATCTCGGTTCCGGCGGCGGTGGTGGTGATCCGGTCGAACTCGCCGACGGCGAGGAAGAGCAGGTAGCTCGACATGGCCGGGGTCGTCTGGAAGGTGACGGTCCTGGTGCCGTCGGCGTTGGTCCGGACGCCCGCCTGGGGCATGTTGCCGATCACGTCCTGATCGGCCGGGACGGTGACGTTGAGATTGTAGGGGGTCCGGAACTGGGGCTCGTCCCAGCCCGGGAAGAAGCGGCGCGCGTCCGGGGCCTCGAACTGGGTGAAGAGGGCACGCTTCCTGCCGGCGGCGCCTTCGTAATCGAGCGCGAACAGGCCCGCGGCCTGGGTGTAGATCTTGCCGCTGTAGTTCATCGTCAGCCGGTAGCGGCCGGGGGCGATCTCGCGTCCGAAGCGGAAGGTGGCGGTCTGCTTCGCTTCGTCGAGGTCGATCTTGCGCGGGTTGACGGCGAGGGGCGAACCTTCGTCCCCGCCGCCCAGCGAGACGTTGCCGAATTCGAGGTCGGCCGAGTTCAGGGTTATGCTGTCCGTCGCCTGCAGGACCTGGATGTCGATGTCGGTGCGGCCGGTGAAGCGCAGGTTCGCCGCATCGGGAGTGGCGTTGATCGTGTATTGGAGCGGCCGCACGTTGGCCGGCAGCTGGGTCGGGATCTGACGAGTGGCCGAAGCGGCGGCGGCGGCGGCAGGAGTGGCTGGAGCGGCCCGGTCGGCCGTCCTGGCGCAGCCGGCGAGGGCGAGGGCGAGAAGGGAAGCAGTGGCGAACAGGCGCATGAAGGACTCCGGCCGGGGGACAGGCTGCGCTCCCGCGGGGGCGCCGATAATGTGCAGAACTCAGTAGCCGAAGATCGGTGCCGTCTTGTGGTCCTCGAGGACGTGCGCGCGCAGCTTGGCGGGCTCCCAGAGAAGCTCGACTCCCGCCTCCGCCTGGCGCACCAGAGCGACGATCGCCTCGTTGACCGGCGCCCGGCGCCCAAGCCGCTTCGCCAGCTTGACGACCTCGCCGTTCAGATAATCGATCTCGGTCGGGCGCCCGGCCTTGAGGTCGTCGGCCATCGAGGAGCGCGCGTGCGCGTCGATCTTCTGGATCCTGAGGAACAGGTTGTTGAAGATGAGATCCGGCGAGGCGATGACGTGGGGGAGCAGCCTGGGCGGCACCGGACCGATCTTCGCGGGCTCGATCCCCGCCGCCTCGAGCAGCCCGAGCGCTTCCATGATCGAGGCGGCGACGACCCGGCGATAGTCGCGCTCCCTCAGCTGCTCGACCAGGGTCCGCCCCGACAGCGCGTTGACCGCATTGTTGAGGTTGATGAGCAATTTGCCCCAGGCGATCGCGGCCATGTCGGTGGAGAGAAGCAGGCGGGCGGGCCCGCCGCCGATCCGCTCCGCGAGGGAGCGCAGCGCCGGCACGTCCTCGGCGAGAAGGTCGCCGGCGACGCCCTTGTGGAAGCGGCCCTGGCCGAGATGGGCGACGTTGAACGGCACCATGCCGTGAACCGCCTCGAACCGGCCTTTGAGCGCCTCGCGAAGCGTGTCGACGTTGCTGACTCCGTTCTGGAAGCTCACCACGAGGGCGCCCTTCTTCGCGTGGCGGGCGATA
>DATHBY010000228.1:0-1781 GCA_035295885.1 Allosphingosinicella sp. | reverse complement strand
GTGGCCAGGGATCTCGGCCGCACTGCCCTCCCCTTTCCGGGCAAGGCCAGCCGGCCCGAGATCCTCAAACGGCCGGCGCTGCAGGTCTATGGAGGCGATTACGCGCCGATGCAGTTCTTCCTGTGGGGGATCACGCCTCTGATCAGCCGCCTCGTCGGCCGCGAGCTGCTCCCCACCTACGATTATTTCCGGGTCTATCGGGCCGGGGACATCTGCCGGGTCCATTCCGACCGGGAAGCCTGCGAGCACAGCCTGTCGCTCGCGCTCGGCTATAGCGACG
This sequence comes from Allosphingosinicella sp., assembly GCA_035295885.1. Taxonomy (GTDB): domain Bacteria; phylum Pseudomonadota; class Alphaproteobacteria; order Sphingomonadales; family Sphingomonadaceae; genus Allosphingosinicella. The sequence goes on along the minus strand of DATHBY010000228.1, from coordinate 1,501 downwards.
GCAGGATCTGGGACCTGGAGATCGAGGAGAGCGCCCTCGCCTCCGGGCCGGGAGCGGTCGAGGACGATTTCAGCGGGCAAAAATATGCGTCCATCGGCCTGCAGCCGGGCGACGCCCTCCTCTACCGGGGAGTGGACCACCGGCACGGACGGACGATCCCCAACCCGAACCGATGGTCGGCCCACCTGTTCATGCATTGGGTCGAGTCCGACGGTCCCTATCGCGACCAGGCGTTCGACGGCATCCCTCCCGAATCGAAGGTCAGCTTCGGCTGAGCCGCGGCGGGCGGGTTCGAACTCCGCAGGATTGGCTTCCGCCCGATTGGGCGCTACGCGCCGCCGATGCTCAGCCTCAGCTTCGTTCGTGACAACCGGGAGATCGTCGAGAAGGCGATCCGCGAGAAGAATGCCGGCCTCGACCTGGACCGGCTGCTCGAGCTCGACGGCGAGGTTCGGGAGCTGAAGACCCGGATCGATGAGCTGCGGCGGCAGCGTAATGAGATCAGCGCGAGCTTCAAGACCGCCGATCCGGCCGACCGGCCCGCGCTTGGAGCGAAGGCCAAGGCGTTCGGCGCGGAGGCCAACGAAGCGGAGGCGGCGCTGGCGCAGAAGTCCGGGGAGCTCGAGGCGCTGATGCTTCGGGTGCCCAATATCCCGTGGGAAGGGGCCCCGGTCGGACCGGACGAGAGCTTCAACACGGTAGTGCGCACCGAGGGCGAGCCGCCGAGCTTCGATTTCGAGCCGCTCGACCATGTCGCCCTGGTCGAGATGAACGACTGGGCCGACCTGTCGCGGATCACCCGGGTGGCGGGATCGCGAACCTATGCGCTCAAGGGCCGGCTGGCCCTGCTCGAGCAGGCCCTGATGTTCTGGGCGCAGCAGATCATCGCCGCCGACGGCTTCACCCTGATGACGGTGCCCGCGCTGGCCAGGCCGCAGGCCTTCGTCGCCACCGGCCATTTCCCCGGCCACGAGGAAGAAGCCTATGAGATGGAGAAGGACGGCCTCTACCTCGCCGGCACCGGCGAGATCGCGCTGACCTCGCTCCATTCGGGCGAGATCTTCGACCCGGCGCAGCTGCCCATCCTCTACGCCGGCTATTCGCCCTGCTTCCGCCGCGAGGCCGGAAGCGCCGGGCGGGACGTTCGCGGGCTGCTGAGGGTCCACCAATTCTACAAGCTCGAGCAATATGTCATCTGCGCCGACGACGAGGGGGAATCCGCCCGCTGGCACGCGCGGCTGCTCGCCAATGCCGAGCGGCTGCTCAAGGGGCTCGAAATCCCCTACCAGGTGGTCGAGACCTCGACCGGCGACATGGGGCTCGGCAAGTATCGGATGAACGACATCGAGAGCTGGGTGCCCAGCCTGGGCAAATATCGCGAGACTCACAGCTGCTCGACCCTGCACGACTGGCAGGCGCGCCGGGCCAACCTCCGATGGCGCGACTCCGAGCGCAGGGTGCGATTCGTCCACACCCTCAACAACACGGCGCTGGCGAGCCC
>DATHBY010000227.1:0-2533 GCA_035295885.1 Allosphingosinicella sp. | reverse complement strand
CGGCGACGCTGTGGCCGTGGCCGGGCACTCGCCGGTCGATCATGTCGTAATAGGTGTCGGGGCTGTCCTGGAAGCTTATGCCGTTGGCTCGGAGCTGGTCGACCGTGGCGAAGATGTCGTCGGTGGCCAGAGCGAGGTGCTGGATCCCTTCGCCCTTATATTCCCTCAGGAACTCCTCGATCTGGCTGAACTCGTCCTGGCTCTCGTTGAGCGGGATGCGGATCTTGTCGTCCGGCGCGGTCATCGCCCGCGAGAGCAGGGCGGTCTGCTGGCCTTCGATGTCGAAATAGCGGATCTGGCGGAAGTTGAAGATGCGCTCGTAGAATTGCGCCCAATGGTCCATCCGACCGCGGTGGACATTGTGGGTGAGGTGGTCGAGCGTGTGGAGCCCCGCTTCGGCGGCCGCTTCGGCTCCCTCGGCCGGCTGGAAGTCCCGGTCGTAGATGGTCCCGGAGCCGTAGCGGTCGACCAGATAGAGGTAGGAGCCGCCGATCCCTTCGATCGCCGGGAGGCCGTATTCGCCCTCGACCGCGGTGGCGCCCCGTTCCACGGCCAGAGCGAGCGCCCGCCCGGCATCGGCCACCCGAAAGGCCATCGCGCTTGCAGAGGGGCCGTGGGCGCCGCGGAAGTCCTCGGCATGGCCCGAGGGCTCCATGTTCAGGAGGAAGTTGATGTCGCCCTGAGCATAATGCCTCACCCGCTTGGTCTTGTGGTCGCTTCGGTGGGCGAAGCCCAGCCGGCGGAAAAGGTCGCCGAGCGCCTCGGGATCGGGGCTTGTGAACTCGACGAACTCGAAGCCGTCGAGGCCGAGCGGATTGTCGTGGGGCATGTTTAACCTCCTGAGGCTTGCGGCTCTCTATCAAGCGCCCCGCCGGGCGGCAAATGCGGGTTGCGTTCGCGCCGTCCCAGCCCCTATCTCGCTTGCCATGCCCGCCACCCACTCCACCCGAATGCTCATCCTCGGCTCAGGCCCGGCCGGGCTCTCCGCCGCCATTTACGGCGCCCGAGCCGGCCTCGCCCCGATCGTGGTCCAGGGCATCCAGCCCGGCGGCCAGCTCACCACCACAACCGACGTCGAGAATTATCCCGGCTTCCGCGACGTCATCCAGGGTCCCTGGCTGATGGAGGAGATGCAGGCCCAGGCCGAGCATGTCGGCGCCCGGATGATGTGGGACCATATCGTCGAGGTCGATCTCACCCGCCGGCCGTTCCGCCTCGTCGGCGACGGCGGCACGATCTACACCGGCGACGTCCTCGTCATCGCCACCGGGGCCCAGGCCAAATGGCTGAACCTCCCCACCGAGGAGCATCTGAAGGGCAGGGGAGTCTCCGCCTGCGCGACCTGCGACGGCTTCTTCTACCGCGGCCGCAAGGTCGCCGTGATCGGCGGCGGCAACACCGCGGTGGAGGAAGCGCTCTACATGACCAACCACAGCCATGACGTCACCCTCATCCACCGCCGCGACAGCCTTCGCGCCGAGAAGATCCTTCAGGACCGGCTGTTCGCCAACCCGAAGATCAGGGTGCTCTGGAACAAGGCGGTCGACCGCTTCGTCGCCGGCGGCGAGCCGGAAGGGCTTGTCGGCCTCGACCTGCGCGACACCAAGACCGGCGAGGTCTCGCATGTCGAGGTCGAGGGCGGTTTCGTCGCCATCGGCCACTCGCCCGCAACCGAATTGTTCAGGGACAAGCTCGTCCTCGACCAGGACGGCTATATCGAGGTCGAGCCGGGCAGCACCCGCACCAGCGTCGAGGGGGTCTTCGCCTGCGGCGACGTCATGGACAAGATCTACCGCCAGGCGGTCACCGCGGCCGGCACCGGCTGCATGGCCGCCCTGGACGCGGAGAAGTTCCTGGCCGAGGCGGAGTTCGAGGCCGCGGCGGGAGCAATGCACGAGGTCGCGTGATACCCCTCCCTGAAAGGGAGGGGTTAGGGGTGGGTCCGCCGAAGGCGGCCGAAAACTCCGAGGCCGTGAAGTCTCGCTGCGCTCGCCTACCCACCCCCGGCCCCTCCCTTCCAGGGAGGGGAGGTTAAAGCCTCTCCAGCGCCTGCTTCACAGCCGACAGCAGCGCCGCGTCGTCGCCGGGGCGGGAGAAGGTGTGGGCATCGCTGTCGATGGTGAGCGGTTCGGGATTGGCCTCGCGCAGGCTCCTGAAGGCGGGAGAGGACCATTCGGCCTGGGCCGCGATCGCGGTCCCGTCCCGGGTCGCGAGGATAAGCTGGGCGGGGACCCGCGCCTTGGCCAGCGCGGCGGCGATCTCCCCGGACAAGCTCGACGGCCGGCTCGCCACGATCTTGCCGACTCCTTTCAAGACCTTCCGGTAAGATATTGATCCTGAAAGCAGACGCTTCCAGCCGTCGAGGCTGAGCAGCTGCTCCTTGTAGCGCGACTTGATCGCCGCCGCCGGGGGCTCGCCGGCTTCGGCCTCGACGAACCAGGGATTGACCAGGATATAGCCGTCGAGCCCGGCCGCCTTGCCGTGGAGGGCGAGCGTCGAGGCGCCGTCGCACAGGCCGAAGCCGAGCAGGCGC
>DATHBY010000226.1:0-2672 GCA_035295885.1 Allosphingosinicella sp. | reverse complement strand
TCCGTCCTCGCCGAGCACGTCCCGCTCGGAGTGGAGCTGATCACCGACCTCATCCTCAATCCCCATTTCCTCGAATCCGACCTCGAACGCGAAAAGGACGTCGTCCTCCAGGAGCTGGGCGAGGCGCGCGACACGCCCTCGGACATCATCTTCGACGATTTGTGGGCCGCCGCCTTCGACGACCAGCCGCTCGGGCGCTCAGTCCTCGGCCACGAGGCGAGCATCGACGCGATCGCCGTGGAGGACCTCCACGATTGGCGGCGCGGCCGCTACCGCGCCGGCAGCGTCGCCCTCGTCGCCGCCGGCAAGGTCGAGCATGAGCGGCTGGTTGAGATGGCGCAGGCCCGGCTCGCGGACCTCCCCGCCGGGACGATCGACCCGTCCGAGCCGGCGCGCTTCACCGGCGGCACCCGGGTCGGCCGGGCCGCTCCGGACCAGGCGCACCTCGCCCTGGGCTTCCCGGCCCCCGCTCAGCTCGACCCAGATTATTTCGCGGCGCGCATGTTCTCCGACATCGTCGGCGGCGGCATGTCGTCGCGCCTTTTCCAGAAGGTGCGCGAGGAGCGCGGCCTGGCTTATTCCGTCTATTCGCAGCTCCATCCGCACTCCGACACCGGGCTGTTCTACGTCTATGCGGCGACGGCCCGCCGCGAATCGGCGTCGGCGGCTCAGCTGATCGAGGAGATCGTCGCCGAAACGGTCGAGACGGCGACCCAGCGCGAGGTCGACCGGGTGCGCACACAGGCCCGCGCCGGGCTGCTGATGTCGATGGAGAGCCCCTGGGGCCAGGCCCATTATGTCGCCCGGCAGCTCTCCGTCTACGGCCGCCTGGTCGAGCCTGCCGAAGTTATCGCCGATCTCGAGGCGGTCACCCTCGACCGGGTCCGGGAAGCCGGCGCCAGGATGCTCGCCGGGCCGAGGGCCCGGGCCACGATCGGCTTCCCCGCCGTCCGCGCGGCGTGAGGCTGGACACTCTGATCGCCGAGCCCTGGGCCGACTACGGGCTCCTCGACAGCGGGCATGGCCGCAAGCTCGAGCGCTACGGCCGCTACCGTTTCATCCGGCCCGAGCCCCAGGCGATGTGGGCGCCGGCCTCTGCCGACTGGGGCGCGGACGGCGAATTCGTCCCCGGCTCCGACGAGGAGGGTGGCGGCCGCTGGGTCTTCGCCAGGCCGGTGCCGCGCGAAGGCTGGGAGCTGGCGTGGCGGGAGGTGCGGTTTCGCGCACAGGCTACCCCCTTCCGTCACCTCGCTTTTTTCCCGGACATGGCGCCCCAATGGGCATGGATGCGGGAATTCCTGCACGAAGGGAGCGAGGCTCTCAACCTGTTCGGCTATACCGGCGTCGGCACTCTGGCGATGGCCGCCGCGGGGGCCAGGATGACCCATGTCGACGCCTCGAAGAAGTCGGTCGAGGCGGGGAAGGAGAATGCGCGGCTCTCCGGGCTTGCGGAACGGCCGATACGCTGGCTTGTCGACGACGCCGCGAAGTTCACCGCCCGCGAGGTTCGGCGCGGCCGGCGCTACGACGGGATCATCCTCGATCCGCCCAAATATGGCCGCGGCCCCGAAGGCGAGGTGTGGAAGCTGGAGGAGGGGCTGCCGGGCCTGATCGCCGACTGCCGGCGGCTGCTCGATTCGGAGAGCCGCTTCCTGGTCCTCACCGTCTATGCGGTGCGGATGTCGGCGCTGGCGATCGGCGAGCTGCTCAATCAGGCGCTGGGCGATCTCGGCGGCCGGATCGAGTGCGGCGACATGGCGGTGCGCGAGGAAGCGCGCGGCCTTCTGCTTCCGACCGCGATCTTCGCCCGGTGGAGCCGAGATTAGTCCCGGGCGGCCCTGATCGCCGCACCCGCCGCGAAGGGGGCTATGGCCACCAGCAGGAGGGACGCCGCGGCGAGGAGCTTGAGAGCGCCGGCATTGCCCGCCGGCTCGGTCAGCCCAGCGCCGAAGATCAGGATCGGCACCGCCAGCGGCAGCATCAGCAGCCCCGCCAGGGCGCCGGTGGTGCGCAGGCCGGAGGTCAGGGCGGCGACGATCAGGGTGAGCGCGGCGAGCCCGGGGGTGCCGGCGAGGAGGCCGAGCTCGAGGCGGATCAGCACCGGCGCGGGCAGCTTGATCAGAGCCGCGGCAGGGAGGGCGGCGAGCATCAGCGGCGGGCCGAAGCTGAGCCAGTGGCCGGCGAGCTTGGCAAGGGCGACGCTCTCCTCGCCGATCCCCCTCACCGCGAGCTGGTCGAGGACGCCCGACGCCCGGTCCGGCTCGACCAGCCGGTCGACCGGCAGCAGTGCGGCGAGCAGGGCCGCTACCCACAGGGCGCCGCCTCCGGTGCGGGCGAGGAGCTCCGAATCGGGGCCGATGGCGAACGGGAACAGCGCCGCGACAAGCAGAAAGAAGATAACAGGCAAAAGCGCACTCCCGCCGCTGGCGGCGAGGCGGAGCTCGCGCAGGAGGAGGGCGCTCATCCCAGCATGACCCGCGCCGCGCCCGGCAAAGCGAGCGGCTGGTGCGAGGCGGCGAGGACGGCGCCGCCGCCGGCCCGGTGGGCTGCCATCGCCGCCTCGAGCCGAGCCTGGCCGTCGCCGTCGAGGCCGTTGGCCGGCTCGTCGAGCAGCCAGAGCGGAGCTCCGCTCGCCAGCACCCGAGCCAGCGCCGCTCGCTTCCTCTGGCCGG
>DATHBY010000225.1:0-10389 GCA_035295885.1 Allosphingosinicella sp. | reverse complement strand
ACCAAACTCGACCGACGGAGATTGTAATGGCGAATGACAAAAATGTTTGGGTCGTCGGGGATAAAGACGGTTGGAAGGTAAAGAAAGAAGGCGCCACTCGGCACTGCTCCGCTTTTCGAACCCAGGGTGAAGCCTGGTCCGAAGCGAAGCGTCTTGCACGGCAATCTAACGGTGAGGCGTTCCTGCAGGGTCTCGACGGCAAGATTCGCGAGAGGAACAGTTACGGCAGCGATCCACGCCCTCCTAAAGGGTGACGCCTATTCCTGCGGAAGGGCGCCCTGCGATGCGTCAGTCCTAATAGAGAATCGGCATCGCGCGGCGCTCCCGGAGCCGAGGTCCCATCAGGGCCGCTCTTTGGAACGGGACGACCCTTAAGGAAATCAGTGACATGGCGTAATTGAGTTAGGCCCATACTCCTGTTGATACGAAGTCGGTGTTGGCACCGCGTCAAGGAGGAGGATGGACCCGTGACCGGACATTACGCTGCATTGGATATTTCCCACAAGAGCACGCACATTTGTGTGGTCGACGAAGCCGGCGCGATAGTCTGGGGTGCAAGGCATCAAGAAAAGCCTAGCCCCTAGACCCCGAGGTTCACCGGTGCCAGTTACCAAGGAAAAAGCCTACATCGCCAGGCCGCTGGGGGCGAGCCAGCAATCGCATGGGATTTTCGCAGAACGCTGTCGCCAGGGACCGATGCGAAACCAAGCCTGGTTCGTATCTAAATTCGGTGAGCCGGCCAGCCGCAGAGCCGCAGAGCCCTGGAGCGGCTAGCGCCACTTAAGAGGCACCCGCCCTCCCGCGTCCTCCGCAATGCCCTTGCCCGCCCTCTGGGCTCATGCCATCCTCGCTCCGGAACAGGGGCTCGCGCAGGGGGCGTGGGGTCGATCGCATTTCGGGGGAGATGTTTCATGACAGCCAAATCCATCGCGGCGACTGCCGCCGCCGCGGCCGCTTTGCTGGCCCAGGCATCGCCGGCCGGCGCGCAGGCGGCGTTCATTCCCTCCGTGATCGGCAATACCGTCGGGATGATGGCGGCCCAGGGCGCGGAGCACAAACGCTGCCTGCTCAACAAGAACCCGGCCGCTCCGGCCAAGATCGCCGAAAGCCAGGCCGGAGCCGAGGCGGTGATGCGCGACTATCTTCGACTAGCCGCCGCATCGCCGAGCGCCGACGTCAGCGCCGTCTTCACCGGCAAGGCCAAAATGCGCTCCTGGATGCGGCAGGGGCGCGACACGTTGGTGACCGGAGTCGAGGATCCGTTCGCCCACGCCGTCGCCGAGGGCCGGTCGGCGGTGGGCGCGCCGGTTGGCTTCGTCCGTTCCGGCGACGGCGCCTCCGCGCTCGGCCTGTGGCGGATCGAAGGCGGCGCGGGCGAGCCGCTCGGCCATTACCGGGTCAATTTCCGGCGCGAGGACCAGGCGTGGCGGATCACCCGGATGGACCTGGTCGAGCCCCCGGCCGAGCCCGACCCGGTCGCTTATTATTGCAGCGTCCCCGGCGATTCCGAAGCCTTTGCCAAGGCCCGCGCCGAGCGCGACGCGAAGCGCGAGCGCAAGCGCTCGGCGCGCGCGGCGCAGAGCTAGGCCGAAGCGCCCGGCCGGGGCCGCCGCGGCGGTCGAGGGAGGGCGGCGACAGTCACTTTATCCGCTTTCTAAACGACCTTCAGCGCGAGGGCCGGCAGGTCGGACGCAGCATGCCGTGCCGGCGTCTAAGGAAACCGGACAGTTTTTCCTGGACTGCGAGGAAAAACCTGGAGCGTGATCGGCTTGGGCTGATCCGGGACGCCAATCCGGCAGGCGTCGACTCGCTAAACCCGTCACCCCAGCGAAAGCTGGGGTCCATGCGGAGTCCCCAGCTCGGCCCGGCCGCACCATGGATGCCAGCCTGCGCTGGCATGAAGGGAGTGACCCAGGCTGAAGCGATAAGGCCCTAGACTTTGTCCTGCCGAAGCAGAATCGTCACCCCGGACTTGATCCGGGGTCCACCTTTTTCCCAATCCCGGTGGAGGAAGAAGGTGGATGCCGGATCAAGTCCGGCATGACGAATGCCTCGCTTCCATCACAATAGGACAAACTCTAGGTGCCTGGCACTGCCCGGCCTCAGCCCCCAATGCACCGCCCGCCACCGGCGAGCGTCGCCGCCTCTCGTCGGCGATGAGCCCGAGCTTCAGCTCGAGGGCGGGCGGAGCGGCCGCGGGCCTCTACCCCCGGTGGATCAGCGCCTCGTTCAAGGCATGGATGACGCTGTTGATAAAGCTTTCGTCCGTGTCGGAGAGCGCCTTCACCTCGCCGGAGGCGCTGCTCAGATAGACCAGGTGCGTTGATTTCTGCTGGCTCAGGTACCAGGCGCCGGCGGCGGCGACGGCGATGCCGACGATCTTGGCCGCGCCCTCCGCTCCCAACGCCATCAATATCCCGACGCCGATCGCGACGATCGCTCCGCCCCGGCTGGGCGGAACGACGCCCGCCTTGACCGAGGTCACGCCGTTCATAGCGAAGGTCTGGGAATGGACGACGAAGCGGGCGTTGGTGACCTTGACGTTGCCCTGCTCGAAGAAGATCTGTTCGCTCATTTAATGTGCCTCCCCCAGCGCCAACCAACAGGAAAGGCGCCCGCGGGTCCACGACGGTTTGATCCGAACTGGAGGTCCTTCTCTCCGAATTGGAGGCACCGCGCCGGCCGGATCCAGGCGTGCGCGCGCTAAAATAGGATTTCAAATGTAGGAGATTCGGGTATATCTGTTCCCGCTCTGTTCATACTTTATACGGAGCCTTTCCATGATCGAACACCAGCCGCCGCCCGGCGCAGGGTCCGAGCCCGGCCCAGGCGCCTCGCAAGATTCGCAGCCCCTTCCCGCAATCGCCTTCGACCCCGTCGCCGTCCGCCCCCGCCGCGACGGCTGGACCGCGGCGAAGCAGCGGCGGTTCATCGAGGTGCTGGCCGAGACCGGGATCGTCCGGGTCGCCGCCGCGGCGGTGGGGATGAGCGAGGCGTCGGCGCACCGCCTCGCTCGGCGTCCCGACGCCGGCTCGTTCTGCAGCGCCTGGGACGCGGCGTTCCGGATGGCGGCTCGGCCGGCGGCGGCCAAGCTCTACGAATATGCGCTGGACGGAATGACCGAGACGGTGTGGCGCGACGGGGAAGTGGTCTACCGGCGGCGGCGGCCGTCCGAGAAGGCCCTCATCTTCCTCCTCTCCCGCCTCGATCCCGTCCGCTTCGGCCGCCCGCCTCCCGCCACGGTCTGGAGCGACGGCGCGGGCGAGCTGATCGACACCATCGCCGAGACGGCCGCGCTGTTCGACGGCTATCTCGAAAATCTGCGCGACCTGCCGCCGGAAGAACCGGAAGAATGGGAGGACGGAGCGGGGCCGGAGCCGGACGATGGCTGAGCCCTCGCGCGCGTCCGCGCGATACCCGCTGACCTTACTGACCTTCGTCCGATTCCGGACAGTGCAGAAATGGGGCCCGGCGAGTCTGGGCCGGCCTGCTGGATTGGTCCGGCCATCGATGATATCTTCGACTTTGTCCGAGCTCGTGGTCGTGTGGGGCATATGAAACATTCATCGGGAAAGAGCAGGGCTGCCTTATTCTTTGCGGGCACGTTCCTGTGGGTGTGGCCGGGCGCGGCATTCTCGCAAATCTATACGGTCAACCGGACGAGCGTCACTCAGGGGCTCGAGCGGCACGGCCCTGACGGCGCGACGAGCAGCTACGATCTCGTCGTCGGCAAGGATACTCTGGTCGAGATGGTGGTCCAGCCGAGAACCGCCGCCCCGCTGACTCCTTCGATTTGCGCGATGCGCTACCCGGCCGGGCTTCGCACCTACAACGCGCAGCTGACCCCGCTCCCGGGCGGGCTCGTCGCTGCGCGCTGCTGGCTCCCCGGCGGCGACCTGCATCGCGAGGGTTCCTATGCGTTCAGCATCGGGCTCGGCGGGCCGGCGCCCCAGATCACCACCTTCACGGTGCGGAATTTCCGCCCGTCCGGAGTGCTCCGGCTCATGGTCCTGCCGCTGGTGCGGCCCGAGGGCCATTTCCAGTATCAGGCGTGGAGCAACGCCTTCGTGCTCAACGTCGTCGAATCGCTGGCGGAGACCAACCGGAGGTTCCCGATGGCGACGGGGATCGGCAATTTCGGCTTCGAGACTCGCGGCACCGGAAGCCTTCGATTCGACCTCCTCCCGCCTTCCCAATGCGTGCCCATGGCGGGCGAGGGGCTGGAGCCGGCGCGGATCCGGTGCGACGGCCGACAGCTGTCGACGATGGATTTCATGATGCGTTTCTACAACGGCTCCGTCGGCCGCCGTTACCCCGATGCCGATCTCTACGATCTGGGCTGGCTGGCGGTGCCGATGCAGGCGACCAATGGCGGGCTCGCCTGCCAGGGCGCGCAGCGAGTCATCGGCAGCGGGCTCGATCCCAATCCGACCGGCGGCTCGGCCACCACCATCGCTCATGAGATCGCGCATTGCATGGGCGAGGTGACCGCGGCGAGCCCGAACCTCAACGCCGACCGGGTCCATGCCCGGAACTGGACCATGACCCTGCCGACGGGTGAGGCGCTCGTCGACATGCGGCTCCGGCAGGCCGTGCCGGCGCCGATCGCTCTGATGCATCCGTCCGTGGCCAACGTCTTCAACACCTATTTCGAAGCGTTCGAATATAATTCGGTCAGGCGCGGTCTGGTCGCGCGCACCGGGTTGCTGGCCAGTCATGAGCGGCCGGGCGCGGTCAGGCTCGCCGCCTTGCCCGGCGCTCTGCCGATGCTCGCTCTGCAGGGCGGGGCCCAGGATCTTCCGCTCTACGGTCTGCTCGCCACGGTTCGAGCCGACGGCGCGATGACGGTGGACTATGCCGGGAGCCTGGGAATGTTGAGCGGAAACGTCGTCACTCCATCCGCGCCGGACGGGCCTTATTTCATCGACTTCCTCGACCGTTCGGGCACGCTCCTCGCCAGTCACGGTTTCGCGCCGAACTTCGAGTTCCCCGACCGCCGGCTGGAAGTGACGGGGGTGTCCGTGATGACTCCGTTTCCAACCGGTACGTCGAGGGTCAGGCTGAGGCGCGGCAAGGCGCGGCTGCAGGACTTCCAGTGCGACGGCAACGCTGCGGCGCTCGGCGCTCCGGTCTTCGCCCGGGAGCGGGAGAAGGCCAGGGTGAAATGGTCGGCGAGACACTCCGGTGGGCGCCCGCTCTTCCATATCGTCTCCTTCGCTTCGGGCCAGGGGCAGATGCCGAAGCTGCTCGAAGTCGGGCGGATGGCGGGGGAGTGGCAGACGGACGCAAGCTTCCTTCCCGCCACCGCGAACGGCCGGTTCACCGTCACGGCGAGCGACGGCTGCAACGTCTCGAGCGCCGGCAGCGGCCCCGTCACCCTGCCTCGGCGGGCGCCGATCGCCCGGGTGCGGATGAGTCCGGACGGCCCGGCCGGGCGGGTGGCGGTCGCGGTCGGCTGGGACCCGACCGACGGAGTGCTGACCGGCGAGTCGCTGCAGTGGCGGCTGGACGGAAAGAAGGCCGGGCCCGGGCATGTCCTCAAAGTGCCCGGCCGGCGCTCAAAGGTGGAGCTGGTGGCGACCAACCGCGCCGGAATGCAGACGGTGGCGACCGCGGCGGACTGACGCGCCCTATAAGGTAACCCGCCAATGCTTGGCCGAAGATCGACCTTATCCCGCCTCGTCCTCCTCGCGCTCCTTGCGGTGACGGCGGAGCATGTTCTCGGATTCGCTGACGAGGCGCTCGGTCTCCGCGATGCTCCGCCGCAGCGCCTCCTGATTTTCCTCTATCTCGCGGCTTTGCTGGGCGGCGCGGCTCGAGCGCCGGTCCGACTTGTCGTCGTTCATGCCAGATTCTCCGCCGGCCGCGAGGCCGGTCCGTCGGTTAACCCCGGCATCCGCCCCGGGTTCCGCCGTACACCGCGCCTCCGGGCGCTCATCGCCCACTCCCGCGCAGCACCGCCTGCTCGACCCTCGCCTTGACCTCGCCGAGCGATCCCAGAGCGTGGCCGCATTCCTCGCAGACCACCGGGCTGTCGTCGCTCGCCTGCGCGGGGATATCGAGGCGGTTGCTGCCGCATTCGCCGCAAGACAGATCGACGTTCAGCTTCACCGCGCCCTCCATGCATAAACTAACCTCAACCGGACCGAGGCTCCTTGATCTCAATCAGCGCGATAATCGCCGCACCCGCTGTGCTCGAGCCCGTTGCCCCGGCCGCCACGGCGCCCCATCTAGGAGCGATGCGAATCCTCGACGTCGAACAGGCGCCGCTCGCCGAAGCCGCCCGGCTCACCGCCCACCTGGTCGCGGAGGAGGCCGTTCACGCCGCCTTCGTGGCGCCCACGGGCGTGATCCTGTTCACCGACCGGCGGATCCTGCTGGTTCAGCGCGAGCATCTGCTCGAGGCCCGGATCGAGACCAGCTCCTATCCTTACCGGGCGGTGCGCCATTTCTCGATCCAGGAGGGCGAGGCCGCCGAGAGCCGCTCCACCGTCCGAATCTGGCTCGGCGACGAAGCGCAGCCGCTCCACCTGCGCGCCAATCCGGGCACCGACCTTCGGTCCCTCCAGCGCCTGCTCGCCGACCGGCTGGTCTGATCCGCGCCGCGGCAGGCGGCTCAGCGCATGAGCCCGGCCTTGCGCAGGGCGTCCTCGATCACCTTCTGGACTCCGCCCGCCGCCGCGGGCGTCGCGGCGACTGCGGAGGGCCCGGCCCGGCTCGCGGCCGGTGCAACCGCTCCGGTCCCCCGCCGCGCCTGCTCCGCCTCGGGCGCGATTCCGAAGAAGGCGGCGATCCGGGCCGTCGAGCTCAGCCCGACGTCGAGCATGTGCGGGCCGGCCTCGCCCAATCCGTCCTCGCCGCCGGCGAGAGGAATGCCGTGGGCCATTCCGGTGATCGAATATTGCTCGATCAGCGGTTCGCCGTCGCCGCCGAGCCAGGCCCGGCGGGGATAATTCTCCACCTGGTCCACCCTGTCGGGTTTCGGCCCGAGGCCGTGAAGCTCGGTCCATTGAAGGACGATCGCATCGGCATTGCTGGCGACGACCGTGCGGTCGGCGCTGCCCTGCCAGACCTGGACCCGCGGCCACGGGCCCTCGTGCCCGGAGGCTCGGCGCACGTGCTCGCCGAGCTCCCGAGCGTCGCTCCGGGCGCGGCCGCCCATGCAGTCGAACGCCTCGGTCACGTCGGAAGCGCAGCCATAGGCGACCCCCGCGATGATCGCTCCGGCCGCGAAAGTCTCGGGATAGGTGGCGAGCATCGCCGAGGCCATGGCTCCGCCGGCGCTGAGCCCGGTGACGAAGATCCGCTTCGGATCGACTGGGTGCGCCTTCTTCATCGCCTCGATCATGGCACGGATCGAAGCGGCCTCGCCCGCGCCGCGCCGGATGTCGTCTCCGGAGAACCAGTTGAAGCACAGCATCGGGTTGTTCGCCCGCTGCTGCTCGGGAAAGAGCAGGATGAAGCCGTGGCGGTCGGCCAGGGTCGACCAGCCCGAGCCGTGGTCGTAGACGGCGGCGTCCTGGGTACAGCCGTGGAGCACAACGACGAGCGGCGCCGGCCCCTCGATACCGGCCGGCACGTAGCAGCGGGCTCGAAGGTTGCCCGGATGCCGCCGCTCCAGTCGAAATCGGATAGGCGGTCGCGAGTGGCGGAGGGCGCGGCGAAGGCGCTGCGGCCCTTCCGGCTGGGGCGCGCCCGCAGGCGCGGTCGTATAAAGGGCATAAAGCTTACTCCCCGGGCAGCTCCCGACGGGGGAGGCACATTCACAGGAAACGCCCTGCGCCGGCTTTTGTTGCAGTGCAGCATGAGGGAGCCATCGGCCTGCTTGAAGTCCATCGGACCCTGCGTATTATGCGACTAATTCACACAAGCTTTCGGACCGGCTGATGCATTCACTTCCCGGTCTCGCCGCCGCCGCTGCTCAGGCCGCCGCGCCCGCTTCACGCAATTGTGGAAGCTGGACCCCGGGCGGCCCCTTGCCGCACACCGCCCGCCTGCCGTAACTTGTCTGGAGGAGGAAAGGATGGACGCGCCCAGGGGGCGCTACCAAGCGGTTGAGAAGGACGGCCGCCTGATCGTCATCGACAATGAGTCGGGGGCTCAAATCCCGCCCTCGATCGCTCCGCTGCGTTCGGCGCGGCCCGGCCGCTCCGCCGCCTCCCCGCGCGCTCCAGTCGCCCCCGGCAGGCCCGGGCCCTCCCGACCGCGCCGCCGATTTCCTGCTCGTCACTGTGGCGAAGGAATGGGATTCGGATGGGCGGGCGGTGATCCCGTGGCGATGGGAGAGGCGGGCGAAGGCCGACGCTGGGACGCCGCCCTGGACGAGGCCGCACAGCGCCAGATGGGCCATGCGCTCCTTGCCCTGCTCGCGGCACCTTTCTGCCTGCTCTTGCCGGTCTTCGCCGACGGCGCCCTGCTCGTCTTCGGCGCGGCGGTGACGTTGCCGCCGGCCGGCTGGGGCGCGCTCGCGCTGTCGAGTCTCTACCTCAGGACCGGCGACCCAAGTCTCCGGCCCTGACCCGCGCAGGTCCGGTCAAGTTGACGCTCCAACCGGCGGGTCCTATCCCCCGGCGCGCACCCATGGAGAGCCTCGAGTGACGGACCAGCGCAGCTTCGACGACCGCGACGGATTCATCTGGCTGGACGGAGGCCTGGTGCCGTGGCGGGAGGCGAACGTCCACGTCCTGACCCACGCCCTCCATTACGCGTCGTCGGTGTTCGAGGGGCAGCGCGCTTATGCCGGCGAGGTCTTCCGGCTCAGCGACCACAGCCGGCGCCTGCGCAACAGCGCCCGGCTGCTCGGCTTCGAAATCCCGTTCGGCGTCGAGCAGATCGACGAGGCGTGCCGCGAAGTGCTTCGCGCCAACGCCCTCGAGGATGCCTATATGCGCCCGCTCGCCTGGCGCGGCTCGGAGCAGATGGGGGTGTCCGCCCAGAAGGCCAGGATACATCTCGCCATCGCCGTCTGGCCGTGGCCGGCCTATTTCGGCGAGGAGGCGATCGCCAGGGGCCTTCGCCTGGCCATCTCCAAATGGCGCCGGCCGGCGCCGTACACGGCGCCGACCGAGTCGAAGGCGTCCGGGCTCTACATGATCTGTACGCTCGCCCGCCACCAGGCGCAGGCGGACGGGTATGACGACGCCTTGATGTTCGACTGGAGAGGGCAGGTCGCCGAAGCGACCGGCGCCAACGCCTTCTTCGTGAAGGACGGCGCGCTCCACACCCCGACGCCGGATTGCTTCCTCAACGGCATTACCCGGCAGACCGTGATCGAGCTGGCGCGGCGGCGCGCGATAGAGGTCGTCGAGCGGACGATCTGGCCGGAGGAACTGGAGGGCTTCGAGCAATTCTTTCTCACCGGCAGCGCCGCCGAAGTGACCCCGGTCGCCTCGGCGGGGCCGTGGAGCTTCGAGGTCGGCGATCTGACGATGCAGCTCAGGAAGGATTATCTCGACCTCGTCCATCGCCGCATCTCAAACCTTTGAGGAGGGGGTTTCGCGGAACCCCGCCGCCGCTATAAGGCCGCCTCGCCGCGATGCTGGGGCGTCGCCAAGTGGTAAGGCACCGGTTTTTGGTACCGGCATTCGCAGGTTCGAATCCTGCCGCCCCAGCCAACCGAATCCTCATGATTCGGTCCTAGAACAATAGCTTGCACTCAGATCGGCCGACTGACCAGCTAGACCCGGTTCGCCTGAATTGGCCCGGATTCGACGCCTATTGTGTCCCGATTTGTGTCCCGATTTTTGTTCTGCCCAAGGACCGGTTGGAGTCGGTATGGCAGGCAGTCTCGCACGCGCAAGCGCTTCAGATAACAACGTAATCGAGTTGGACCGAGTCCGACCTGGCTCGACCGGGCGAGCCTCGGGTAACCGCAATTTGTGTCCCTATTTGTGTCCCGATTTTTCGACGACTCGGCGGGCGCGGAAGGTCGGGAAGTCGAAGAAAAGGGAGCTAACTCCAGCACTTATCGACGATTTGAGGGCGGGCAAACTGGACGACTCAAAAACCGGTGCCCTGTCGATCGAGGTGCTCCCGAGCGGTAAAAAGAGGTGGCTCTACAGACGGCGGATCGCTGGCCGCCGGGAAATCGTAAAGCTCAGCCTCGGCCTCTATCCGGCTTACTCGATCGGCGATGCGCGCACATGGGCTAACGCGCTCAATCTGCAGATGGACGCGGGGATAGACCCGCGGGAGACGGCTCGACAGGATCTTCGCCTCGCAACGATGACCGTCGATCGAGCGCATGAACTCTACATTGAGGCGGTCCGCGAGGGACGGTCTTCGCGGGCCAAGCGTCTCAACAAGCCGAGGACCGTGGCGGACAAGCAGGACATCTACCGCCGCGACATCGCGCCGAAACTCGGGCGGAAGATCATCTACGACGTCACC